>CAZPYZ010000032.1:0-14979 GCA_964590215.1 uncultured Dehalococcoidia bacterium
GTGCCCGAAGGGCCCCCGTTCCGGGCGCAGTCCCGGAACGGGCGTAGAAGCTAGCCGGCGGGTTCATGCAGCGTGTGTTCACGCTGTGGGTAGTGCGTAGGGAGTGGTGAGTAGGTGGGAGCCGTTCCCTACGCACTACCCACCACGTACTACGTCCAGCAGGCTTTCAGGTTCACCTAGTTATTAGGAAAAACACCAAGGAGGAATCGGAGCATGGCAATCCGCCTGGACCACACCATCGTCCCGGCAAAGGACAAAGTTGCCGCGGCCCGGCTCTTCGCCGAGATCTTCGGCCTTGAGATGAAGCCCGTGACGGGCCGCTTCGCACAGGTGCCGGTGAATGAGAGCCTCACCATGGACTTCGCGGACGAGGCGGAGGACTGGGAGACGATTCCCTGGGACCCCCACAAGGCCGAAAGCCACCATTACGCGTTCAGTGTCACCGATGCCGAGTTTGACGGGATCCTCAATCGGGTAAAAGGGAGAAGCATGGCCTATGGCAGCGGCCCTCGAAGCCATCACGATGGGCAGATCTCGGACCGGCGCGGCGGAAGGACCATTTACTTTGAGGTCTTGGACGGGCACCTGGTCGAAGTGATGACCGTGCCAAGCACCGGCGCGTAGTCCACGGTCCACGGTTAAAGTATGGACCTCGGGATCATAGGCTTCCCGCGTTCAGGGAAGACGGCTGCCTTCGCCGCTCTGACTGGAGGGCACGCCGAGAGCGCTTCTTTCGGCCGGACCGGTATCCAGCAGCACGTGGGCGTGGTAAAGGTGCCCGACCCACGCCTGGATACCCTGGCCCGGCTGTTCCACTCCCGGAAGATCGTCCCTGCCGAAGTCCGTTACCTGGATACTGCCGGTGGGCCGGCCGCTTTTGAAGCAGGACGAGGGCTGGGAGGACCTATCCTCAACGCCCTGGGGACCGTGGATGCCCTGATCCACGTGGCGCGGGGATTTTCGGATCCCAGCGTGGCCCACGTTCACGGCACTGTCGATCCGGCACGGGACATAGAAGCAGTGGACCTCGAACTGGCCTATAGCGACGCCGCAGTAATCGAGCGGCGGCTGGAGCGGCTGGTCACCAGCATAAAGGCGGCGACCGTGGCTCAGCGCGAGGCGGCGGCCCGGGAGCAGGACTGGCTGGAGGAGTTGAAGGCACAACTAGAGGCTGGCACCCCGGTGCGGGAGATGGATCTAAACGAAGAGCAGCATCGGGCCCTCTCCAGCTACGCGCTGCTGACGGCTAAACCGCTGCTCGTGCTCTTGAATATTGGTGAGGATCAACTTGCCCAGCAGGAATCCCTGGAGCGAGAGCTGGGGGGCCGTTTTCAGGGGCCGGGGCGGGATCTGCTGGCCTTGTGCGCCAAGTTAGAAGCCGAGCTGGCCCAGATGGCCCCCGCCGAGGCCGCAGAGTTCCGGACCGCGCTGGGCGCGGGCGAGCCCGGAGTGGATCGAGTGATCCGCGCGTCCTATGCGCTCTTGGGTTACGTCTCTTTCCTCACCACTGGACCAGACGAAAGCCGGGCGTGGGCGATCAGGGATGGTGAGTTCGCCGTGCATGCTGCTGGCAAGATCCATTCCGACCTGGAACGCGGATTCATCCGCGCGGAGGTGGTGCCGTACGACCAGCTGGCTGCCTGTGGCAGTTGGGCGGAGGCCAAGCGGCGTGGGGTTCTTCGTTCCGAGGGGAAAACGTACCGGGTTCAAGATGGCGATGTGATCAATGTGCTGTTCAGCCGGGGGTAGGGCATTCATTTCCTCGCTTCCGCCCCATCGGCCCGGCGGTGAGGTCCCCCGAGCTTGGATTTCGGCGCCACCACATCCGGTCGCTAACGCCCGGACGAAACCACGGCATCACGGACTTACACGGGAACTCCGGAGGCGTCGCCAGTGGGACTAACGTGGCTGAAGCACCTTGACCGTGCTCTTTTTCTCAGGTTCGCTCTTCCCGTCTTGATCGGTTTGGCGATGCTGGGCACGGTGCTGGTCGACCTGGCCGATGGCCACACACCTCTTGTTGCGCTGCTGGCTTTGGGTCCCGGAGTCGTGCTGGGTTACCCCTTTGGCCGGCTGACCAAAGTCGGCTGGAATCCCGAAAAGTCTCAGGTGGCGTTGATCGGGAGCCAGCTCCTCGTGTTCGCGGCGTATCTCTCGGTCCGGCTTTGGTCTCGCTTCGTCGTCGCTGAGGAGTTCAGGGGAGTAACCTTCGCCGCAGATCTTATTCGCCTCCTCAGCATCGGTTCCATGGCAGGATACTCCTGGGGACTTTCGCGACGCATCCGTACCGTGCTTCAGGCTCAGGGGCGGCAACGTTCAGGCAGCGTGGATGGAGGATGATCCGGCGCATTCACCAGGAATTCACACGCATCAGGTACCGTGTTTTCAACCCATACGGCGATGGACCTGAAGTCTCTGCCACACCCTTTCTTGGTTCGGGCGCTCAGCGCCGGGCATAGTTCGTGGTCTCGTGTCACCAGCCTCGCCATGCGGACTGAGCTGGGGAAGTGGTTGGTCACCACGTTGGGGACCGAGCGCCGGCCTGCCGTCGTCTTTGGTGCGGGAGCAGCGTTCTTGGCCCTGCTTGCCATGCCTGCTCTCTTCTTGGGGCCCGCCTCGACTTCGGCGGGGGAGACGCAGGCTCAGCTCGACGCTTTGTGGGCTGAGGCGGATTGGATCGGCGTGATAGCCTTGCTCGAAGGCGTTCAACGAAACGCCTCGCTGACTTCCCAACAGAAGGACGCGCTCTACGCGGCATACATCGCCGAGGCCAAGCCGCTGATCGCCGCGAGTCACTTCAAGGATGCCCGGCCGCTACTGCAGAGGGCCGTTCACCTTGGCCCCAACCGCCCGGAGGCGAAAGACTTGCTGGGGGCCAGGGAGCGGGAATTAAAGGAGTTCCTTCACGACGGATACGGGGGCGCCGGTCATCCGAACCAGGCGGCGCCTTGGTACAAGCACATCATGGAGATCACCATTGTCGGCGAGGACGCGTCGGTGAGGACCGACCTTCAGGCACGAGAATCGAACAAAGGGATCGCCAGGTCCATCTGTGAGGCCGTCCTGGGGCACCAGCCCGCAGCCCTGGAATCCGTCTCCGTGCTGGGCACCAACGGTTGGAGCGGGGCCATCTGCCGGGCTTGATGGCGTCGTGGGGAGGCCGACCAAGACGCGGCCAGAGCGCCAGTGGGTGGCCTTTGGGAAGGTAAGCCAATACCCCGGAGCCCTGCGAGAGCCTCAGGGTCTGTTGGGCCCCCGGAACGGAGGGAACAACAGCTCGGCACACGGCCACTGGCCTGACTTCCCCTTCGGCATCTCCGAATCTAGTCGGAATGACCTTTGAGGGGGATGCATTCCCCGGTGATGTGTTGGGCCGCATCGGAGGCCAGGAAGATCGTGACCCAGGCGATATCCTGGTCTGACACCTCACCCCCTTCCGGGACACCCAGCGCGTTGACTCGCAGGCCGTGGCGCCTGGTGTCAGCGAGGAGCGCCTGGTGTAGCTCTCCAGGATCGAAAGCCGCCCATGCGGTTCGGGACACTAGGTTGACGGTGGCGCCGCCATTTAGGTATGGCCCCGCCGCCTTGAAGAGGTAGGCGGCCCGATCGCTTCCCAGGGAGTTGACCAGCAGGTCCAGGCGGCCGAACAGATCTAGCGTTTCTTCGACCGCTTTGCCCGGACTTCGCTCTCCCAGATGTACCATCCGCCGGCCGAGGACGTGGGCCTCCCGCAAGGCCATCGCCGCAGCTTCGCCCCCGGTCCCGCAGAGGGCAACGCACGAACCGGCGCGGGCCAACTCCAAAGCTAGGGCAGCAGCAGCTGTTCCAACCGGCCCGTCGACCAGTGCCACCTTGCCCTTGAGGACGGTCGGGGAAAAGGTGTCGTAGAGGGCAAAAGGCGCCACCCCTTCGCCGGGCGAAGGTGCCTCGCCCCTACGTGCCGCTGGCAGGTCTGATGCCGTAGGGGCCTGGTTTCCCGGGCCTGGGGTGGCGCCGCCGAATCTGCAGCCATCGAGGGCTCGGGAGGCCGGACAAACGAGGAACAACGCCGCCCAGGCTGCCGCTTCTGCCGGCATCGCCCCGGCCTCTACACGGTTAGCCCGTATGTGGCCGCCCATCGTGCACCGAGTTTCAACCGACCCGTGTCGTGCGACGACCTGAACATCCGCCTCCTCGTCGTGGATCACGTTGGCCCCCACCAGTGCGAAAGTTTCCGCGACGGTCTGCCTCAAGGGTCCGGTCCCCGAGACGCTGGCTGACCGGCCACGAAGAGCGACCGGCGAGAAGACATCGTATAGAAGGTCTGCTTCCGTCATCGGAGCAGTATCAGCGGAACTTCGGTGATCTTTGGCCTCAGTCCCGCCCTCTCCTATTCCTCGCTCCCTGCCAGCCCCCGTACATACGACACCTCCACGACAACCGTTTCCTCCATGATCCACCGGAACACTCGCTCGACCATCGCGGGGCTGACCTGGTACCGCTCTGCGGCAGCCTGAGCCGAGCCCAGGAGGGCCTGCTCCCGTTCCGGGTCTCTGAGCCTGGCGGCCAGCGCCTGGACGTCTTGCGCGAGATGGCGCAGCGTCGGATCCGCATCCAGCTTTGCCTGCGCGATGTAACGGCCCACGTTGATCCGCTCGTGCAGCAATTCCATGAGGTCGGCGTCGACGTAGACTGTCTCGCCGTACGTGTCTGGGTCTTCGCCTGGCTGGCAGAGTTGCGGCAGGATCCCCAGGTAGAACGCGAAGAGGTCATCCTTGATGGCGATTTGGAAGGGAGGCAGGGTTGGCATCCGCACGGTACGGGCCACCTGCGGCTCGGGCAGGCGGGCGCTGAAGATCGGGTACTCCCCAGGATAAGAGTAGCGTCCAAGAGATGCGTGATAGGCCTCGATCCCTTCGAGGGAAAACTCCAGGAAGGAGATGCCCGTGCGCCCTGAGACAGGGACAGCGCCAGGCTGATAAACGGGCGAGTTCAGGGGGAAGCGGGAACGGTCTTTAAGGCGGCTTACGATCCGCTCTGTCATTTGGTCTAGGCGGATACGTAGCTCAGAGAGTTGGACCATGGGCGCTCGGAAGTGAGGAAGTCAGGAAGTAGGAAGTCAAGAAGTAGGAAGTGAGGAAGTGAGGAAGTGAGGGTGACCACTCTCCCTCACTTCCTCATTTCCTTCCCTCCTGAGTCCCAACGAGGTCTGCGATGAACTCCTGCACCGCCCTCGGTGCATCTTTCATCTCTGCGTGTGCGATGACGTCAGTCAGCGCACTCCCGACCACAGCGGCCTGGGCCAAACGCGCGACGGCCTCCACGTGATCGCGGCGGGAGATGCCGAAGCCCACTGCCAGGGGGAGAGGGGTGTGCGCCCGCACTCGCTGAAGAAAGCTGGAGAGGTGGTCCGGCAGGTCGGCCCGGGCGCCCGTGACTCCTGCCAGGCTAACACAATAGATAAACCCTCCCGCTGCTCTGGCGATGGCCTCCAACCGGTCGTCAGTGCTCGTGGGCGCCACCAGGAAGATCAGGACAAGCCCTTTGGGTCTTGTGGCGTTAAGGAAAGCTCCAGCCTCCTCTGGAGGTAAGTCGACTGGGATGAAGCCGTCCACCCCCGCCTCGGCGGCGTCTCTAGCCAGCCGTTCAAGCCCGTAACTCAGCATCGTGTTGTAGTAGCCCATGAGAACTAGGGGCACCTCCTCGTACACGTCGCGGACTTCTCGGGCGACCTGTAAACAGTGGCTGAGGGTGGTCCCCTGACGCAGCGCTTCTGCGCTCGATCGTTGGTGGGTGGCCCCGTCGGCGAGGGGGTCGCTGAAGGGAACCCCGAGTTCGATAAGCGCTGCCCCACCTTCGATGGCGGCCCGTATCAGGGACGCGGTTCCTTCGAGAGTAGGGTAGCCGGCTGTGAGGTAAGCGATGACCCCGGCCTGCCCCTTGGCCTTTAGGCGCGTAAACGCGTTCTGAATACGGCCAGACATGCTAGGGCGGCGCTTGTCCCCCGCCACAACGCTTGGCACTGCGGTCCGGTCGGGGACGAGCCCCGGCCCTCCTATTTGCCCGCACCCGCCTCTCGTTCCTCCAGCACCTTGTCCATGACCTGCTTGAAGATGGGATACGGCTGCGCCCCCGTGAAGAGGTAGCGGTCGATGATAAAGGCCGGGATGCCGTTGATTCCCACCGAGCGGGCGAACTGGACCTGCCCCTCGACGGTCTCGGTGTAGCGGCCCTCCTCGAGGGCCGTGGCCAACTCCCGAGAGTCCAGCCCTACCCGCTCGGCTTGCTCAAGCAGGACCCCGGTTTCCCCCAGGTTCCTCCCGGCCTCCCAATATGCTTTGAAGAGGGCCCTGTGATAGGGATCGAACAGGCCCTTGCTCTTGGCAAACTCGCCAGCCTCCATCGCGGGGCGGGTGTAGGGGATAACCGGAGAGCGGCGCATCAAGAGGCCGGCCTCCTGGGCTGCCCGTCCCGCGTGGCCCCCCAGCGATTGGCCCGCTTTCTGATCCGGGGTGTCCGGCCGCGGAAGCCCCTCTGGGGGTGTGCCGGGGCGCAGGTCGAAGGCCTTCCATTCGACAGAGACCGGGTACTCTTGCTGCAGGCGGTCGATCCGTTCCAGACCGATGTAGCACCACGGTCATATGTAGTCGGAGTAGACCTGGACCGGGATCAAATCAGGTGTCATGGCGTCCTCCTTATCGGGAAGTGAGGAAGTGAGGGGAGCCTCCTCCTCCTTATTCCTCACGTCCCAACTTCCTCGTTTCCTCGGATGATACCAGACGCGCCAAAGGGCGGGCGACGCGCCCGCCCTTAGCGACACGGGCCGCCGCTGCAGTCAGGAGGCCTTGGCGACCCGCCCCTGCGCCCGAGAGAGGTGGCGGGCCATGAGGAGCGCCCGGGCCTGCGCGACCGGCAGTACGTACCCGCACTGGAGGCACTTAACGTCCGAATCGCCAAGCCAGCGGTCCTCGTACAGGTCGCCTCCACACTTCGGGCATCCTTTGCTCCACATTGCGCTCACCTTCGGTGAGGGGCCCCACCGCCTCACTTCCTAATTTCCTTACTTCCTTACTTCCTCTTAGTTGACGCTGATAGGGATCTCTCGCGGCTTTGCAGCCTCAGTCTTGGGCATGCGCAGTGTGAGCACGCCGTTCTTGAAGGACGCCTCCGCCTTCTCCGCGTCGAACATGGAGGGAACGGAGAAGGTGCGGGTTACATCTCCGTACCACATCTCCCGGTAGTGCCAGCGCCAGTTCTTCGCCTCCTCCTTCTCGGCGTCGCTGGCCAGATGGGCCTGAATGGTCAGGGTGCCTCGCTCGAAGCTGATGTGTACATCGTTCGCCTCGGAGCCCGGGACGTGGGCCTTCAGCACCAACTCGCTGGGCGTTTCATACACGTCCAGGGGAAGGATGTTCGCGCCGTCGCCGCCGTTGCCCCAGAAATGGCGCCGGAACGGCTCATCGAAGAACCGGTCCATTGCAGTCCGGAGACGGGCCATGTCGGTAAAGGGGTCCCATCGAGTAAGAGCCATCGCTTAAACCTCCTTCTCGTGTTATTTGACTCTCTACCCGATAGACACTATAGTTCTTGATACAGAGCATGTCAAGTCTCTTGTAACAGAAAGTCGTCGGAAAGTTACGTAGTATGTATACTGCTGTTATACTTCGGCATTGCAGCAGTTGGTAGCTCGGAGGCCCGTCCTCCGCCGTGAAAGCGAACAAGCACCAATGATGGATAATCAGCGAGGCCTCTACATCATCAGCGTGGCGGCACGCTTGCTGGACATGCACCCGCAGACGCTCCGGAAGTACGAGCGGGCCGGGTTCCTTACGCCCAACCGCACCGGCGGAATGCTCCGCCTCTATTCTGCCGAGGACATCGAGCGGCTGCAGCTCATCAAACATCTGGTCGAGGACCTGGGGCTCAACCTCGCCGGGGTGGAGTTGGGTCTCGCCTTGCATCAGGTCCTTGGGAAGCTGCAGCACGAAGCCGGCGCGGTTAATGACTTGGGCAACCTCCGGCAGCTCGTCAGCGAGAGACTTGGGCAGGCGCTGGATCTGCTGGGAGCGCGGAGAACGTCCCCCGCCCCCGGCGACCGTGTGGGCGAGACCCGTCGCACCACGGTCCGCATCACTCGGTACCGGCTCCATCACCGGGACCACTCCCCTCTCCCTCAGGGAGAGGGTCAGGGTGAGGGCACGATTGGTGACGTTTAACACGAAGCCCCTGCAGGATGCGGCTGCCCTCATGGACCGGGGCGATTACGCCAGGGCCTCGGAAAAACTCTGGGACGCCGTGACTCAGTCGGTCAAGGTTGCGACCCGGGAGTGGGCAGCGGAGGGGCCGCGCGAGATGCGGCGCCTGGTCGACCGGCTGTTCCGCGCGACGGACGACCGTGACTTGCTCCGGCTCTACGGCGTGGCCGAGTCGCTCCGTGCCAATGCCGCGGAGGATTTCATGTCCGCAGACGCCGTCCGAGCCTATGCTGAAGACGTGCGGGCCCTGATAGACAAACTCCACGCCATCGCCAACTTCGATGTGGCGCAGGCGCCCCCGCCTGCGAGCCCGGAGGCGGTCTTGGCCGTACGCCAGCACGATTTCGAACAACACATCCAGGGCCTCTCCCGCCGCGAGACCCGCAAGGAGGTCCTGGCGGAGCTGGCAAGCATCGATGGACAGTTGGACGGCCTGAAGCCGCCGGGACGAAAGCAAGCCGCGATCCCCGGTTCGCCCGAGGCTCGCATCGCCAACGCTCTACGACAGATGGAGAGCTGCCCGGAAGACCCCACCGGCCAGGAACTCGGCTTGTACAGACAATGGTTACTAGGGGTCCTTACAGGAGGTGGTCAACGTGCCTAAAGTCATCGGGATAGATCTGGGAACAACCAACAGCTGTGTGGCCGTGATGGAAGGTGGTGAACCCACCGTCATCCCGAACACTGAGGGCGGCCGCATCACACCCTCCGTCGTCGCGATTTCCAAGACCGGAGAGCGCCTCGTCGGCCAGATTGCGAAACGCCAAGCTATTACGAACCCGGACAATACCATCTACTCGATCAAACGCCTGATGGGAAGAAAGTCCAGCGATCCCTCCGTGGAGCGAGATAGGACGCTGCTCTCCTACAAGGTCGAAGCGGCGCCCAACGGCGACGCGTGGGTCGAGTTGCAGGGGCGGAAGTACTCACCCCCGGAGATCTCGGCCATGATCCTGCAGAAGCTCAAAGCCGATGCCGAGGCCTATCTCGGAGAGCCGGTTACAGAGGCCGTCATTACCGTTCCCGCGTACTTCAATGATGCCCAGCGTCAGGCCACCCGAGACGCCGGTAAGATCGCCGGCCTGGAGGTGCTGCGGATCATCAACGAGCCGACCGCAGCGTCCCTGGCCTATGGTCTGGAGAAGAAGAAGGACGAGGTCATCGCCGTTTACGACCTTGGCGGAGGTACCTTTGATATCTCCATCCTGGAGTTGGGCGATGGCACCTTCCAGGTCAAGTCCACCAACGGGGACACGCACCTGGGCGGCGACGACTTCGACCAGCGGGTCATCGACTGGCTCTGTGATGAGTTCAAGCGGGAGCAGGGAATCGACTTGCGCCACGACCGCATGGCGCTGCAGCGGTTGAAGGAGGCGGCGGAGAAGGGGAAGGTAGAGCTCTCCACCGTGGTCTCGACCGACATCAACCTCCCCTTCGTCACCGCGGACGCCTCGGGCCCCAAGCACTTGAACCTGACCCTCACCAGGGCGAAGCTTGAAGATCTCGTCGCCGATCTGGTGGAGCGCAGTGTAGGTCCCTGCCGCCAGGCCCTGGAGGACGCCGGCATCACCGCCTCCAGGGTCGACGAGGTGGTCCTCGTGGGTGGCATGACCCGGATGCCTGCGGTGCAGGAGAAGGTCCGTCAGATCTTCGGAAAAGAGCCCCACAAGGGGGTGAACCCGGACGAGGTGGTGGCCATCGGTGCTGCCATCCAGGCCGGCGTACTCAAGGGAGACGTACAGGATATCTTGCTCCTGGACGTCACCCCCCTCACCCTGGGGATCGAGACTCTGGGCGGGGTGGCGACGCCCTTGATCACCCGCAACACAACGATCCCCACCTCCAAGAGCCAGGTGTTCTCCACCGCCGCAGACAACCAGACCTCAGTCGAGATCCACGTGCTCCAGGGTGAGCGAGCCATGGCGGGGGACAACAAGTCGTTGGGGCGCTTCATCCTCGACGGCCTGCTCCCGGCGCCCCGAGGGATGCCGCAAATCGAGGTGAGTTTCGACCTCGACGCCAACGGCATCGTCTCCGTGCGGGCCCAGGACAAGGGTACCGGCCGGGAGCAGAAGATCACTATCCAGGCCTCCTCCGGGCTCAGCAAAGAAGAAGTAGAGCGGATGCAGCGGGAGGCAGACCAGTTCGCTTCTGAGGATGCCAAGCGGCGGCAGGAGGTGGAGACTCGCAACACCGCGGACTCCATGGCGTACCAGGCGGAGCGCACCCTGCGAGAACATTCAGACAAAGTACCCTCCGAGCTGAAGAACGAGGTCGAAGGGAAAATCGCCGCGGTGCGGTCCGCTCTCCAGAGCGGGACAGTGGACACCATCCAGAGCGCCACCAATGCGCTCATGGAGTCCCTGCAGAAGCTGGGCCAGCACGTCTACCAGGAGTCCGGCGCCGGAGCTCAGAGCGACGGCCAGACCGGTGGGACACAACGCCCCGCCGAAGAGGGGACCGTCGAAGGGGAGTATCGGGAGGTGTAGCGGCTTCCGTATGACGGGTTTTCCCGTAGGGCGGGGGCTCCTTCCCCGCCGGCCCCCAGCGCGATGTTTCCCGTAGGGCGGGGGGCTTGTCCCCCGGCTGGCCCCATTGATTGAGCACCGTGGAGCGCTAGACCCGGCGGGCGCCGCATCCCCACGATTCAGGCCCTGTGAATGACCGCGAGCGACTGGCCCTTCGCTCCTAGGCGCCGGAAACGGGTCCGCCTCGATCCCGCTATGTATGCCCAGTCAGGCGTGCCCCATATGGGCCCCATGGCCCAGGACTTTTACGCCGCCTTCACTTTGGGGGCCGACGATAAGCACATCAACACCATCGACCTGGATGGGGTGGCCCTCGCCGCTCCGATGGGCTCACGGGCCCCTTTGGCCGGCAGCGGCCAAAGGGGCACACTGCTTCGTCCCCCGCATAACCGCTCGTGAATCAAAGGGCCGGCAATAAGACAAGCGATGGCGCGCCGGAGGCGAGGGTGTCGCCGCCAGGTAAAGCGGTGGCAGCCGCATGTGGTAGTGCAGCTTGCCGGGTTGCCAGGAGGGCAGCCGCAGGCCCGTACCGCGCGCACATCAGACGGTGTTTTATGTATGGAACCATCGAGTGAGGGCCCGCTCGGTGGACGAAAAGAAGGAGAAACGAAGAATGGTTGACTTCGGACATGTCCTGTTCCTGCTGGCGCTGGCATACGGGATGGGGCAGTTGTGGTACAGCGTCCTGGACCACCGTCACGAACACTGGATGCGGATATGTGCCTACCCCTTCCTGGGGATCGTCGTGGGGGAGGCCTTTATGCCCGTGGGCCCGGAGGTCTTCGGAGTCCACGTGACCATCGCCTTCGTGGCGACCCTGGTCGCCTGCGTGGTCGACCGGGTGATCCATATGATCCGGCCGAGCCATGAGGCGGAGCTGCGGCCTGCCCACGTATAGCCGAGCGAACCCATAGCACAGAGAGGCGGGGCCACAGCCCCGCCTCTCTGTTGTCACCCCGATGGGCGCGCGCTAAACGTACACGCGATTGGCCCGGTCGTCCTCTAAACCATCCCAGAATGAGGCTATAGCCTCCAGCACTTCTCCAGCGCCTTTCAGGAACTTCTCCCGGGAGAAATCGGGAGAGAAATAGACCTGTTCCAGTTCCTCCATGGTGTGGCCTGCATGCTGCCCTTCCACCCGGTTGTGCCAGGTAAAGAAGGCCAGGCGCAGGTCCGGATGGCGTTCCCGCTTGATCCGGGTCAGGCCGTCCTCCAACTGCTGCCAGAACCCTGCGGCCGCCCAATTCTCGACGGCAAAGCTCGCGCCTTCCGCGATCCACGGGTCCTCGCTGCCGTAAAGCCGCGCCAGCTCGTCACAGAAATGGAGCGTCGATGGCCGGCCGTAGTGGCGCTTCCCCAAGTCCTCGAATCCGAACCCAACGCCCTTGGCCATGTTGCAGAGCCACTCGAAATGCGCGGCCCGGTGCCGGTAGCTCCCTCCGTCGACCGTCCCTTCGGTGCTCACCAGCTCCGGGTCGCCTTCCCGATCCTTTTCCTCTTCCCGCCGAGCGGGCGAGGGTGCCTGTTCCCCATGGCGTGGCCGGTAGATCACCCCCAACTCGTTCATCAGGATCTCTTTCGCCGCGCGCGCTTGCTCGATGGTCGGTGCATTGATCACCCGCAGCAGCGCGGCGATAAGGAAGCGGAGGGAGAACACCGAAAACTGACGGACGAAATGGCGCAATTCCTCATCCGTGGCCTCACCCCGCTGAAACCACCGTGGGTACGCGTTGTCTAGGATGATCCGGTGGTGCAGCAGGTCGTCGACCTGCGCCAGGAATGCTTCGAACTGCTCAGCCTGGTCCCCGGTGATCTCTCCGGCGTGCAACTTTTCGCGGATGCGGGGGGATAGTTCTACGAGGCTATTGTAGGTTCCCGTCTCCATACGCTGGCCTCCAGCGTCATTTGTCTGTTCTAACACTACGCCTGGGGTCCGGTTATGGCAACTATAAGCCAGGTCTAGCCCGCCCTCGGTGTGACGGTTCTTCATCATTCGGTCCCTTGACACGCATGTGCAGGGCGGAGCGACAATGGGTCTCGGAGGGTGGGCAAAATTCCTTAGGAGGTGAAGCTATGCGTCCACTGCTCGTCTCCTCCATCGCCATTTCGGCTATCCTGTTCTCCTTCGCCTGCGCCCCCGGCGCCGGCGCGCCCGCGGCCCAACCCGGCGGGACCGAAGGCTCCATCAAGATCGTTTCCAGCTTGCCCCGAACGGGCAGCTCCAAAGGCCAGACAGACACCATCGTCAACGGCATCAAGATGGCCCTGGAACAGGCGAACTACAGAGCAGGCAAGTTCACCGTCGAATACGAGGACATGGACGATGCGACCGCTGCCAAAGGAGCCTGGGACGCCGCCAAGGAGGCGGAGAACGCCAACAAGGCCGTCAACGACCCAAAGGTGATGGCTTACATCGGGACGTACAACTCCGGGGCGGCGGCCATCTCCATCCCCATCAACTGCAAGGCGAACCTGGTGCAGGTATCGCCAGCCAACACCTATCCGGGGCTGACCAAGCCGGGAAAGGGTGAGAGGGACGAACCCGACAAGTTCTACCCCGGTTGCAAGCGGAACTACGCACGCGTGGTACCGGCGGACGACCTCCAGGGCGTTATCGGTGCCAACTGGGCGAGGACCCTGGGCATCAAGAAGGTCTATATCGTCGATGACACGCAACTCTACGGCCATGGCATCGCGGTTATCTTCGCCGATCAGGCCAAGAAGAATGGCATCGAGGTCGTCGGCGGCCCGGAGGGCATCGACCAGAAGGCAACCGACTATCGGGCGCTGGCCCAGAAGATCCGGAATGCCAACCCCGAACTGGTTTATCTGGGCATGGTGACGGACAGCAACGCCGCTAAGGTAGTCCAAGACATCAAGGGCGCGATGCCCAACGTCAAGTTCATGGGGCCAGACGGCATCTACGAAAAGGCCTTCATTGACGGAGCGGGCACCGCCGCCGAGGGCACCTACGTGACCTTCGGCGGAGTACCGCCCTCCAAGCTCACAGGCAAAGGCGCTGACTGGTACAAGAGCTACAAGGACAAGTTCAAGAGTGAGCCGGAGGCCTATGCCGCCTATGGGTATGAGGCGACGAAGGTCGTCCTCTCAGCCATCGAAAAAGCCGGCAAGGCGGACCGTGCCGCGATCCGGGACGCCGTCTTCGCGACCATGGAGTTCGATGGCGTCCTGGGGAAGTGGGGATTCGACCAAAACGGCGACACCAGCGCGACAACCATGAGCGGGCGGCAGGTCAAGGGCGGGAAGTTCGACGACGAAAACGCGATAACCCTGCGGTAGCGCAGGCGCGATCCTTTGGGGCGTAGGGGCGAGGTGTGCCTCGCCCCTACGCGCGTCACTGATGCTCTGGTACGAACAGGTAGCCCAGATCCTGCTCATTGGTGTCGCCAACGGCGCGCTCATCGCGCTGGTAGCCCTGGGTTATACCCTGGTCTACGGCATCATAGAGCTCATCAACTTCGCCCATGGCGACGTCGCGATGATGGGCACGATGCTGGCGCTGACCACGGTCACCTGGCTGCCGGGGGTCATGGGAGTGGGATCAGCTCTCGCGCTGCCACCACCAATGGTAGCCGTGGTCCTGTTGGGCACCTTCTTGCTGTGCATGGCCGGGTGCGCCCTCCTCAACATCACCATCGAGCGGCTGGCCTACCGCCGGCTCCGCCAGGCGCCCCGCCTGGCTCCCCTCATCTCCGCGATCGGGGTGAGCTTCATCCTGGTGAACCTGGGTCTCTACTGGAAGGGGGCGTCTCCCACCGACTTCCCGGATCTGCTGCCCAACATTAACGTCTTGGCCGCCCTCGGTGTCCAAACGGCCTTCGTGCTAAGCACCAAAGACTTGGTGGTCATCCTGATGGTCGCGCCCCTGGCCCTCGCCCTGAACACCTTCGTTCATCGCACCCGCCTCGGTCGGGCCATGCGGGCCACCGCACAGGACCGGGAGGCCGCCGCGATGATGGGTATCGACATCAATACCACCATCATGATGGCCTTCCTCTTGGGGGGTGCCTTGGCCGGCGCCGCGGGGATGATGTACGGCCTTTACAACAACAGTGCTTGGTTCCTACAAGGGTTCCGTCAGGGCTTGTATGCCTTCACCGCGGCCGTGATGGGCGGCATCGGGAACATCAACGGCGCGCTGCTTGGTGGGTTCCTCAACGGGCTGGTGGCCGCATTCTCCGACTTCCTCATCGATT
>CAZPYZ010000033.1:0-4507 GCA_964590215.1 uncultured Dehalococcoidia bacterium
GGGGTCTGGGGCGCAGCCCCAGTGTCACCGGCTTTCCGGCCGTGCTTCTAGGCCCGTGAGTCAGCCACCAACGGCCGGAACGAACGCCTCACCCGTCGCCATCATTACTCCTGCAGCGATCATCAGAGCGGCCCCGGTGGCCATCCACACGTAGCCGCGACGGCGCGTGGTTAAGCCGATATTGGGCATTCGGATGAAGACGCCCACCAAACCGAGGATGGAGGTGGCGAGCCCAACGTTGAGGAACAGGACGTCCAAACCGCTCCTATTCGCCAGCTTCGATAGTGACCTTCAACCTGGGCGGGACCGGGGTGCCCAGGGCCCACTTCTGCACGTAGAGGGTCCCGACAGTGGGTGGCTGACCCGAGGTCTCCTCCTCATACCGAACGGTGTTCTTGGTTTCCCGCTCAATCTTGAACTCGATGCTTTTAGCGTCCATGAAGAACCTCCCTTTCCTGTTATTGCCGCTCAAGTGGAGCGCAGGCACCCCCGACTGCGTGGGTGATTCGTGGGGCAAGGCCCTTTGAGTCTTGCCTGCTGCTCCCGGAGTCACCTCGGCCGGCGCCTCTGTTTCCTGTGCCGGCTGGTGGCTCGCAAGACCAGGACTCCTGCGGGCCGGCGCCAAAGTGTACTCCGGCACCGGCCATCCCACCGCCCGCTTGCCGATTCGCAGAGTGTTACCATTCGCGCTGCGTACCGTCAGGAGCGAGGGGTCGCTGTCGTCCAGCACCTCCAGCCGCCCCAGGCCAGGGTGCTCGACGTACTGAAGTGCGTCGTCGTCTTGGGTCATGCTCGATAAGTCCAAAGTCCAAGGCCCGAAGTCCAGTAGTGATGGGCTGATGGCTGATAGATGATGGTTAGATCGCGTGCTCCTTCACGAAGTCGCGGTCCAGCTCCATGCCGTGCCCTGGTTGCTGGCCCATGATCAGCTCGCCATTTTCTAGCAGGGGACACCCCCTGTAGAGTTTCCAGGCCCAGGGAACAAACTCCCCGATTACCCCATTAGGGACGGCCGCGAGCACCTGGGTGGAGACCTCGGGCTGGAGGTGGCAGGCGAGGGGCAGCCCGAAGGCCTCGGCCAGGTGCGCCACCTTCATATAGGGCGTAACGCCGCCGACCCGCGCCAGGTCTGGCATCGGGAAATCCACCGATCGGGCCTCGAACAGCCCGCGGAAGGGCGCAAGCCCGAACAGGGCTTCTCCTGCCGCCACGGGGGTCCCGATGGCCCGCCGCACCTCTGCGAGCCCTTCCAGGTTGTGGGTTGGCACCGGGTCTTCCAACCAGAAGAGGCCGAACTCCCGCAGCGCCTGTCCCATGCGGATCGCCTGGGAAGGGGTCCAGCGGAAGTTTACATCGGCCAGCAGGCTTACCTGGGGACCGATGGCTTCCCGTACCGAGCGCACCCGCGCCAGGTCGGCTTCGGGCGTCGCCTCTCCGCCTAAGTTCATCTTCATGGCCCGGAACCCCTGGGCGACCAGAGATCGGGCGATCTTCGGCAATTCCTCCGCCGGAACCTCCCGGCCGAGGCGAAGGCTCGCATATACCGGCACCCTATCCTTGTGGCCTCCCAGCATGCGGTGCAGGGGGAGCCCGGCGGCCTTCGCCGCCAAGTCCCATACCGCGATGTCGAGGGCGGCAGCTGCCATGTTGCCGACTCCGCCGGTCCCGGTGCCGTCTGGGATCATCTTGCGGTGGACCAGCTCAGGCCGCCTCGGGTCTGCTCCGATGATTACCTCGGCGAGCTCTTGCACTGCCGCCACCAGGCTCCTGAATTGCCGTCCATAGAGGGGCATGACGTGCCCGACCCCGTCTAGCCCCTCGTCAGTCTTGAGGCAGGCTACGGCCGCCGGGACCTCCCTGGCGGCGCCATAAGGATTGTCCAAGGGCACTCGGACCTGGAGGACGTCTACCTGTGCGATTTTCATGCCCGGCGCGCGATTATCTCACACCCAGAAGGACCCTAACGGGACTGTGCCGTGGTGCACGCTGTTGGCGCGTCACTGTTCCTGGGCGAGGGCCTAGGTGTTGTTGAGGATACACGGCCTTCGGCATTGTCTGGCGAATCGAGAGCGGGGTGGGGCCGGAAAGCCGCGCAGCACCCTTCCAGGGGATTTTCATAGCAGGAAAGTGGACAGACACCGGAAGAGATAGGAAGATCGACAACAATGGGACGCTACCTCGGTGCCTCCCGAATTGTGGTGGCCTCTCTCGCCTGCTTCATCGCCGGTGGCATCTTGGCGGGTACCCTCGCGCTAGCCCCTCCGGGGACTGTAGCATGGGCACCGGACTTGCTCCTCGTGTCGCTATTGAACGAGGGGGTGGTGTCCCCTCCCGGACCGGTCCACGCTGCTGTGCCAGCGGACTCCGGCCGAACTACGGTCCTGGTGCTCGGGATGGACCGGCGTCCTGTCGAATCAACGGAGGCCCTGTCCCGAGCAGACTCGCTGTTGTTACTCACTGTGGACCGCAGCAACCATAGCGCTTCCGTTCTAAGCATTCCACGGGATCTCTGGGTACCGATCCCGGTGACTGACGGACGGGTGATACATGACCGCATAAACAACGCCTACCTGTTGGGGGAACAGACCGGGTATCCGGGCGGTGGCGCTGGCCTGGCGAGGGCGACAGTGGAATACAACCTCGGGGTTCGCGTGCACCGCTACGTCGTGCTGGACTTCGAGGCCTTCGAGCGTGCTATCGACGCCATCGGGGGCGTCGAGGTGAACTTGCCAACGGCCCTGGTGGACCCCGCCTTTCCCACCGCCGACTACGGTGCGATGCAGGTCCGGATCCCGGCGGGCCAACAGCACCTGAATGGCCAGCAGGCGCTGTGGTTTGCCCGCTCACGCTACCAATCCTCGGACTTCTCGCGCATGGCAAGGCAGCAACAGTTGATGCTCGCGGTGCGGGAGCGGCTACTGCAGCTGGACATGATCTTTCGGTGGCCGCAGTTGCTGGCAGAACAGGGCACTCTTATCAACACGGACCTCGGCCTTTCGGAGGCGATCGATTTGGCGCGCGCGGGGCTGGGAATTCCAAAAGACCGGATAACGGCCCAGTCCTTGGAACTGGGGTACGTCTATCGAGGGGCGGTTCCCGGTGATCCCTTCGTGCTCTTCCCCGACAGGCCGCGCATCAGGCAACTCGTAGCCCAGCTCTTTCCCGAAACCTCGGCGCCAGGGTCGCCGTGACCCTCCTTCCATCTCAAGCCCGCGTCCCTGATGCAGCCAGAGGCGCCACCGGTCATCCGATGCCACCCCCGTTGCTTCCGTAGGTGCGCCCGGGTTAATACGCCAGGCGTCGGCGGCAAATGCGGTTGCCTATAAGCAGAGCGCGCCTTGAACGTGCGAGGCAACCCCGTCACGGTCGGCAAGAGTTGAAGGGGCCGGCCTCGAGAGTCCAGCGCGGGCCGGTTTGATTCCAACCTTCTTCTGTGGACTTCTGGGAGCATTAAATCAAGAGGGGCGGCGGCCCGCCCCTCTTGATTAGCCCAGGAGGGCTACCGGCGTCCCTTGCCCTTTCCCGGATGCCCCGTATCACCACCGCCGCCATCGCTCCCGTTGGACCCCCTGTTACCGTGACCGCCCTTGGGACCGCCTGTGCCGTGGTCGGCGTTGCCGTTGGAGCCCCCAGTGCCGCCACCGCTGTTGGAGCCAGTCGAACCGGCAGCGACTCCATCATCCTGGTTCTTGCAGGGATTCGGCCAGTTCGGGTCGCCCCCGTGACCAGGAGGGCCGGTGTGGGTGTGGTTCTTGTCCCCGCAGCCCCAGCCTGGCCGTGCTCCGTCTTCTTGACGGCGCGGACCTTCGCCTGGAGGACCGGCCTGTGGACCATCGTCGTCCACGATAGTGAGAATGGCGGTGCTGGGGGACCCTATGATGGCGCCACCGGTGACTCCGCTCAGGGAGAGGTTCACCGTCTCATTCTCCTCATCCACCGTATCGTGGGTAATGGGGATGTTGACCGTCTTGTTGGCAGTATCGCTATCGCCGAAGGTCACCGTCTGAGTGACGGCTGTGTAGTCGGACCCTGCGGCCGCCGAACCGTTGCTGGTGCTCAGCGTCACACTCACTGACCCGGTGCTGCCACCGCTGCGCGTGATGGTGACGTTGACGCTGCCTGCGGACTCGCTGACGCTGTAAGTCGCCGCGCCGAACTGCACACTGCCGGCGGCGCTCCCTACCGGGCCGTCGTCGTCCACGATGGTGAGGGTCGCAGTGCTGGGGGAGCCAAGGAAGGCGCCGCCGGTGACGCCGCTTAGCGAAAGGTTCACCGTCTCGTCGCTTTCGTCCACCAGGTCCTGGGTGATGGGGACACTGACGGTCTTGCTGGCGCTGTCGTCATCGCCGAAGGTGACGGTCTGGGTGGTGGCGGTATAGTCGGAGCCGGCGAGGGCCGAACCATCGCTGGTGCTTACCGTCACACTGACCGAGCCGGTACTGCCGCCGCTGCGGGTGACGGTGATGATGGCGGCCCCACCACCTTCATTGACGCTGTAGGTGGCGCT
>CAZPYZ010000033.1:4607-14956 GCA_964590215.1 uncultured Dehalococcoidia bacterium
GTCTGGGTGGTGGAGGAATAGTCGGAGCCCGCGAGGGCTGAGCCGTTGCTGGTGTTGAAGGTGACGCTGACGGAGCCGGCGCTGCCGCCGGTGCGGGTGACGGTGATGGGAGCCGAGCCGGCGGACTCCCCCACGCTGTAGGCGGCGGCGCCGAACTGGAGGGTGCCGCCACCATCGGCCGCGCTGGTGAGCCGGGCTATTGGGAACAGGCCCGCGGTGACGATGAACACCGGTAGCAGGGCCCGGCAGAGACGCTGGAACATCGATCTACCTCCTGGGGCGAATCGGGCGTTGTGGTGATTACGATCACTGAAAACGCCGGCCACTCTCCCTCGTCAGCGGTTCTGGCTCCCAGTCCTGCAAAGTGGGACACCATCAGTGCGAAGGTAACTGTTCCCAGTTCTTGGTTCACAGTTCTTGGTTCCGTCCACTCCCCGGGAAGTGAGTAGCCTGGAGGTGGGAACAAGTTCACCCGAAACCAAGAACCCTGAACTCTGAACTCGTATGTGCGAGGCTGTGACGGGCGAGTTTGGGGCTCCTGTTCGAATCGGCGCCAGTCAACAGGGAGAGGTCGATCAGAATCCCACCAAAGGCAACCCAGTTCGACGCGTAACTCCGTCACGATGGGGCCCGGAAGCCGGAGGGACAGCGAGCGGAACGGAGGTGGGTGACCCAGCCGCCGAGGGGCTCCATGAACGGGGGTTAGTTCAGGGCAGGAGGAGCGGCTGCCTAGGAGACGGGCGGCGGCAGAACCGCACCAGATAGATTGATTAGTTGCGTTCGAGGATTACGACGGGGATCTCCCGCTGAGTCCTGGTTTGATATTCGTCGTAAGCAGGCCAGATCGCGACCATGATGGCCCACAGGTCCTGCTTCTCCTCCGGCGTCGCCGTCCGAGCACGGGCGAGAAACGTTTCCGCGGCGACCTGGACTCGCACGTTGGGTTCCGCAACGAGGTTCCGGTACCAGTGGGGATGCGCTGGAGCCCCTCCCCTGGAAGCGACGACGAGGTAGCGGTCGCCATCACGGCCGTAGATGAGGGCGGTGCGGCGAAGCATCCCAGAGCGGCGTCCCCTGGTGGTGAGGAGCAAGGTGGGCACGCCCCGCCAGAGATGTCCATCCGCACCGTCCGTCTGGACATACCGCTGGATGTGCTCAGCGACCCAGTCCCTCGGGCTATCGATAACCGGTTCTTCAGACATACAGAAGGGGCAGGTTGGAAGCGGCCTGCAACGCCCTTCGTGTCTCCGCCACCCAATCGGCGTCCCGCGGAAGGACCACCGACCCGGAATGGACGGCGTACGCGTCGGGGTCGTCGACTCCCGTGGGCGTGACCCCCCGGTCGCGCAGGGCTTTGGGCGGCGTTGATGATGCACCGGCGCATCTGGATGATGGCCGCGTCAGAAGTGCCGAGGTGCTCCCTGGTCCGGTCCATGATGGGTCCCATGCTCTCGGTCATCGCGACATCCTGAGGTTTGACGGGAGGGATGCCAGAGAACCGCCGGCGGTTTCGCTGCGCCTCGTAGTCCATGAAGTAGTTGTTCGCCAGCGTGGTCTTGAGGCGCCAGTTGGTCAGCGGCTGAGTGGTCGGCGGCTGATACTCACTGTAACCGGTGGTACCGGGCCTGGCGCGCTCGTCCTCGGTCATGGCGCGGGTTGGGCTATAGCGGCCGTTCCAGAACATGGTGTGCTCGTCATCCATGGGCACGATGGCCCGGTAGTTCACCGATTCCTGGCCCGCGGGCAACAGGACGACGTTGGGCATCAGGAACTGGTAAATGCGCCAGTGGTTCCTGTCTGGGGACACGAACCGGCGGGCCCCCTTGGTGAACCCACAGTCGGTGAAGAGGATCTCCATATCGGGCGCCCGGTAGGGGAGCGGCCATGTGTTGCCGGCCGGCCTGGCAACGAAGTGGAGAAAATCGGCGTGGGCGGTATCGAGATCGCCCTCGATGACTTGGAGCCAATTACAGTCTTCGGTGATCTTGGTTCCGCAATGGTGACTCTCGGGCACCAGGGTCCAGGGGAGCTTCGGAAACGGCGGCGGAGTCTTGCGCGGACCCATATAGGCCCAGACGACGCCAGTAACCTCATGGCAGGGATAGGCAGTGTGGCGGATCTTATGTTTGAAGTTGGATTCCGGCGGCTCGTTAGGCATGTCGACGCAGTTCCCGGCCGTGTCGAACTTCCATCCGTGATAGACGCAGCGGAGGCCTTCTTCCTCATTGCGGCCGAAGAAGAGGGAGGCGCCGCGGTGCGGGCAGTTGTTGCCAACCAGCCCTATAGTGCCGGAGGTGGCCCTGAAGGCAACGAGGTCCTCGCCAAGGACCCGCGCTCTGACGGGAGTGCAGTCCGGTTCTGGTAGCTCCGAGCTCAGCAAGACCGGGAGCCAGTACTGGCGGAAGAGCTCCCCCGCCGGCGTGCCCGGGCCCGTCCTGGTGATGAGGCCGTTGTCCTCTTTGCTGAGCATGGTTGTCTCTCCGAAGGGCGAAAGGGGAGCTTACCTCTCGAGGGTGTACCACTTGAAGTCCGTGAACCGGACCTCGACGTCACCGTCTTCCGGTGGCCTGCCCATACGGGCGGTAAGCCTGATGTTTCCGGGCCGCTTGTCCAGGCCTTCGTGCTGTCGCTTCGCCAGTTCTTGACCATTGACGAGCATACGGGCGGTAGCTCCCATCACCTCTAGGCGCAACACATTCTCTTCGGCTCGGTCAGATGGCAGGCGTATTATACGGTCCTCGGCGCCCGGGGAGCGCGCCTTTTGCTGCGGGCATCCGCCGGCACGTGATCGATAGCCTGGCGCGCGAGGGGCACGCTGATCCAGTATGCTTGTGCTGAGCCGGGCAGCACATGCGGGAGAGGGATTGCGGAGGGACGCTCAATCAATGAACCGTCTGTCCCTGCTGGTGATCGGTTTCTTCGTCCTGCTGGGCGCCCTGCTGGTGCTGTGGTGGCTGAGCCCATCTAGTGTTGGTGCGCAGCGTGCGATGGGGCTTGGTCCTGCGACGGTTAGGCCGAAAGACATCGCCCTGCTCCTGCACCTGCTGTTCGCCATAGGGCTCATTGTGGTTGGAGGGTACTTCGTGCAGTCGATGGAATGGACCCTGATGAGCGTGCTCTCAGGGGCAAGGGAACCGGTAAAGGAAGCAATTACGCAGATGCTAGTCTGGGGCGCAGCGTCTTACCTGTTCATCACGGTATTGTTCGGGGTAGCCGTGGTGATGTTGTTCCAAGGGGGCGTTGCCTTCGGGCAGTTCCTTGAGCCCGCGTTTGTGGCGGCGCTCCTCTCGTGGCCCTACCAGTTCGTCGCGGCCGCAGGGGTGTTTGGGTTGCCGCCGGAGGCGTTTTATTAACGGGGAGGCGGCTCGCCGCCTTGGAGTCAAAGCCAACGACTCATGAGTGAGAGTTTCGAGCTGTCAACCGAGGCCCTGGAGCACTTGGGGCAGCAAGGCTTCTTGTCCACATGGCGCGAGCAGGAGTGGGCCACGCTGTTGGGGTATATGGACCACCAGCAATTGCAGGCCGGTGAGTTCCTCTTTCACAAGGGCGAACCCGGCCGCACCATGCATATCATCGTCGAGGGCGCCCTGGAAGTAGTCATGCCCGGGCCGGGTAACGCCGACGCGGAACCGCTGGCGACGCTGGCCGCGGGCTCCATCATTGGGGAGCAGGCGTTCTTCGACGCAGGGCCCCGCACGGCGTCGGTACGGGCACAAAGCCAAACAGGGTTGATGGGCTTGACCACCCAGGCTTTCGCGCAGTTCGCGGCGCGGCACCCAGTCCTGGCCACGGAGTTCTTGCAGGAAGCGGCCAGGCTTATCTCCCTCAAGCTGCGGGGAACCATGCGCAGGATTACCGCTCATCTCTCGGAACGGACGGCCGCACAGGTGCATGCCAGCGCAGAGGAGATAGGGCGGTACGGGGTGTCGTTAGACCTGCTGGACCAACGCCTGACCGAGTTGCGGCGTAGGCGGTGGCAGGGCGATGGTTGAGATGGGGCCTCGGCTGGGGGGATCGGTGGGTGGGAACTAAGGCTGCAGACAGGATGTGACGGCTGATACGTAATTCGCGACCGGCCCTCCCTTCACGCGTAACGCATCACGAATCACGTGTCTCGATGTCTAAGTGTAGCGGCGGTCAGGGGGAACAGGCTGGAAAGATGATAGCGGCGGCACAGCGTTCTGTGAGGTGCGGATGACGTTAGAAGAGGTGCCAGGAAGAGACCTGCTCCGCCAGCTCCTGCGCGAGTACAACGAACATCCTCGCGAACGGGAGCGTATCGAATGGGAGATACACCGGCAGTTTCGCCGGACCGCGACGGTGCTAGTGGTGGATAGCTCGGGCTTTACTCGCAACACGCGCGCGTCCGGCATCGTCCATTTCCTGGCGTTGTTGGAACGCCTACAGCGGGCGGTGATTCCCTACATCGAGCGTGACGGAGGCCAGTACCTGCGGGCCGAAGCCGATAACACCTTCAGCCTATTCGAGAACGTCGAGGATGCGGTGAGCTGCGCCGCGGAGATCCAGCGCTACATCGAGGCGGCTAACGAGGTGCTCCCAGCCGAGGAGGAGATTTACATCTCCATCGCCATCGGCCATGGGAGCCTCTTGGTCATCGGCACCGAAGACGTCTATGGGGATGAGATGAACCTGGCGTGCAAGTTGGGAGAAGACCTGGCGGAGCGGGGGGAGGTACTGCTGACCGAGGCCGCGTTCCAGGCATTGGGCGAGAGCCAGTGGAAGTTCGAGGAGCAGCGCTTCAGCGTGTCGGGGATCCAGGTGGTGGCCTACCGTCTCCTCTGGCGTCAGGGCCGGATCGCCAGATAAGGGGGGCCCCTGCGGCGGGGCTGCCTGTTACGTCCCGTCTATCCACGGGCGAGCGTGGGCATTGGAACCCGATGTGAACAGCCCGAGCGTCCTCGTAACGTTTTTGTAACCTGTTTCTTTACGGCCTCGTAAGCTCCGCGGGGCAAACTGGGGTGTGAACAAGTGTGACCCGATAGCTCTCCCAGCGAGGCAGACGTGAAGCGACCCGACGCTCGTTACATCCTGTTGGCCCTGACCGTGCTGGCGCTGGTGCTGAGCTGGCTTCCGGAAATGGCTATTGCGCAGGCGCCGGAGGAGCAGGCCCTGTCTGTGCCCGTGGGGACGCATGCGGTGACCCTTACGGTACCTGAAGATCAAGGCGCCAGGGCTGCCGACACCGTGCACATCAAAGCGGACCCGTATGTCTCCCCCGCTTCCACCATGCGCGTCAGCGACGTGTTCTACTACACCGAGGGGCGAAAGCAGGTGCTGCGGGTCAGGGTCACGGTGGTCGATGGCGACGATGCGCCGGTCTCCGGCGTTTCCGTCGGGTACATCCTTTACCGGAACGGCGCGTTTTTCAGCGTGGGGGCGGGGACCACGAGCGACCTCGGGATCGTGACGTTCAGCCCCAACCGCTCTCCTGCCGGGTGCTACACGGAAAGCCTTTCGCTGAATCACCCCAGTCGGGTCTTGACCGCCCCGATTCCCGCGGTCACGGGAGCAGGCCCATTCTGTAAGTAGGACTGCCGCGAGCATCCATTTCCCAAGGGATGCCCTCTTCGCCGCTGGCCTCCACCGCAGGCGGCGGCATTGCTACCCAATCGGCCTTAATCCCACCCAGGTCCACTGGGCCCGCCCCCGGCATGAGACGATCGCGAGCAGCCCATGAGCGTTGCCGCCCGGCCCCGATATTTTCAGCCGCCGGCGGTGACGCGTGATGCACGCCTCCCCGTTGTTTACCAAACAGTGACTCTCTGTGCACCAGGCTGTCATCCCGCGTGCGTAATGTGGGTGCCAGGAAGTACCTGGAGGCCTTGCAGTGCGCCCGCTTCATCGGTTAGTCCCTATCCCCCTCAGTATCCTGCTCGCGCTGCTATCTACTCCGGCCCCGTCTCAAGCGGACCCGGGCTCCTCGGAGGCAGCGCCGCCGCCAACCCTCAGCAACGCGGGCGAAAGCGCCGTGCTGAGTTCCTTTGGCACCACCCTCTCCTGGTTGAACGCGCCTGGGACCACCCAGGTCCACGTGCAAGTGATCCCCTTCAACGGCGATGGCCCTGGGATCGACCTCTACCTCGGGACTGCCGCGTCCTCCGTCGCCTTGCCTCCGCCGCCTCAGTGGTACGGGCTGCTCCCGGATATGACCTACACTTGGCGGGTCCAGGGCTCCAACGCCGCGACGCCCGTCGCCCCGGACCACCCCTCGTGGAGCTCATGGGCCCAGCGGACTTTTCGAACCCCCAAGGTGAGCAGCGGGCTGCTGGTCCCCACGCAGCCCTCCCTGGGCGCGACGGGGCTCAGCCGCACGCCTACGCTACGCTGGGAGGGCCCTGGAGACCTGTTCTACTACGAGGTGCAGCTCAGCAAGGATCAAAGCTTCAACACGGACCCTGCTACGGCCACGGCCTCCGTCTACTGGTCGTTGATCCACGGCGGGACCACGAGTCCCCCGAACAGCTACGCCGTCCCGACGGGATCCCCACTGGAGCCCGAAACCGTCTATTACTGGCGGGTCCGCCCGAGAGTGCAAGGGGATGGTACGCCGGTGGCCTGGACTAGCGCGGCCAGCTTTACCACCGGCTCGTCGGGCCCCACCGTCGGACCCCTGAGCTTCGGTACTTCAGTGGTGAGCCAGGACGCATGTGCCCTGGCGAACCAAGTGGACCCGTCCACTCAGGCGCAGCTTGCCTACGGCCTGAAGGCCATCTACGCCCGGTTCGACTACAGCGGCTCCGGCGCTGTCTCACGAGCGTGGTACCGGGATGGCAAGCGCCTTACGGACTGGGCCACGTTGCCTCTGTCTGGGCCACGGGGGTGCAGCGCCTTTGGGTTATCGGGCGCCTCGGCGCCCCTCGCCCCCGGCAGCTACCGCCTGGACATCACCTACAACCAGACGGTCCTGCAGTCCAGGGCGATCGATATCCGCTAGCGTCCGGTCACCGAGACAGGGCAGCTACCCTCTGCCGACTGCCATCAACTGAAGCGGGAAGAGGGTGCCGCGCTGAGAAGTGGTCTTGCTCCCTATGCTGGTCCCCCTCTCTCTTTGAGAGAGAGGGCTAGAACTCCATCGCGATCTTCACTGCACCTTCGGCCCGGCTCTCCGCCAGCTCGAAGGCCCTCTGTACATCCCCGATGGGAAGCTTGTGGGTCAGCACCGGGCGGACGTCGATCTGTCGGGACGCGATAAGGTCCCTCGCCAAGGTGAAGTCCGGGGGATAGCCCCGGCTGGAATTGGTGATGGTCGCCTCTTTCTGCCAGAGGAAGGACCGGAAGTCGAAAAGCATCGGGTTCTTTTTCGGTAAGCCGAAAAAGAGGATGAATCCGTGGGGACGCACCAGAGCGCCCGGCAGGTTGAAGGTGAACTCCTGGCCAACGGCCTCAACGACGATGTCCGCCCCCTCGCCGCCGGTCAGCTCCATCACCGCTTCGACCGGGTCCATCCTCGACGTGTTCACCGGATGGGTCGCACCCAACTTCAGTCCGACGCCGAGCCGGCCCTCCTCCAGGTCCATGGTGATGATCTCATGGGCGCCTTGCATGTGGAGCACCGAGGTGAAGAAGAGCCCGATCGCCCCCTGGCCGATAACGGCGACCCGTTTCCCCAGGGGGTTGGGAAGCCGCTGGCTGCCATGGAGGACGACCCCGAGGGGCTGACTCATGAGGAACTCCTCCAGGGGGCGATCGGTGGGCAGCTTTACGAGCTGGTCGGCATCGCGCAGCTTGTATTCCCGGAAGCCGCCCTCATAGCCCACGTCCAGCACCCGGTCCCCAGGGATGAACTCCGGGCACTCCGATTCTTCCACGATCCCGCTGATCTCGTGGCCTGGCCATCCCGGGTCCTTGGGATACTCTTGCTCCGGGTGGTTGCCCAGCACCTGGGGCCAGTCACTACCGCAGATGGACACCATCGCCGTGCGCATCAGCACCTTGCCGGAGGCCATCGCTGGCTTCGGCAGATCGACCATTTCGATTTTTCGGGGAGCTGTCACTTGGATCGCGCGCATCTTCCTCCTCTACCACGTGGGCCAATTCGTGAAGGCAAGTAGCCGGGGAACCTGCGGAATGAGCTGTTCGCCCTGGGGGTCAACCCCGAAACTGAACGCAGCCAAGCAGTTGGCTCCGATCAGAGCCTCCACCCCTGCAGGCCCGACCCATAGGGTTAGGACGCGGACGCGCCCCTGCATCTCCAGCCGTACACCGGCAAGCTTGACCGTGTGAACGGTCCCTTCGGCTAGTACGACCTCGTCATTCCCGAGGTCGATGGCACCCAGGCGGTCGGCCAGATCCTGTCCGATAAGGGAGTATTCGGCGCCAGTATCGATCACCGCTTCGATGTCCACCGAACGGGTGCCATCCGGACTGGCGAACGTGACCGGCCCGGTAAAAACTCCCAACCGTCTGCCCCTACGACCGCTGGCTACCCGCCCGAACGAACGCATCCCGCCTCTCCAGGGTTGCCTTCCGCAGCTCTGGTGGGATGAGCTTGGAGCCGCCCAGAGCCTCGGCGCCCAGCCCCATCTGCGCGGCTTCCTCCACGGTCAATACGGTGCGGGCGGCCACCGCGGAGTCTGCGCCCCAGGCCAACAGCCCGTGGTTCTCCAACAGCACAGCCCTGGTGTTGGGCGCCCCCGCAAGGGCCGCCGCGATGTTGGCGATGGCCATTGCCGAACCGCGCGGGCCATAGTGCGCAACAGGTACTCCATCCGTCATCTCCGACCGAACCAACGCCTCGTAGGCGCACTCGATGGGCCGACTGGCGATGGCCCACATAGTTGTGTAGGGCGAGTGAGTATGCACGACTGCCCCTGCCTGGGGCCGGTGCTTGTACACCACCGTGTGCATGTGGACTATCTCCGCGTTAGTGGGGTTTATTTCTCCCTCCACTACACGCCCCTCGAGGTCCAACAGCGCCAGGTTCTCGGGACGGAGGTTGACGAGGGAACTGGTCCCGGTGAGCAGCAAGGTGTCTGTGTCCGGAACCCGAACGCTGAAGTTCCCGTGATTGCTCAGGGACAGCGCCCCTGAACGGACGAGGAAATTGGCGGCGTCAACCATGGCCTGACGCAAGGAGTCCAGTTCCGCGGTCATTGGAGCCTCCTTCTAAGTCGGTGCCCCGCATCATACCAGAGTCCAGAGTTACGAGTCCCGAGTCACTGGGGCCAGAGGGAAGGCCGGGGCTTCTGGGAGCGCCGATCTCGGGCTGGCCCAAGGGCGCAGGGATCCTGCCTGTGGCCCCTCGGTGAGTTTCCTGTTCGGGTCCCCCGATACGAAGGCCCAGGTCTCAGGACCGAAGACTCACGAGGACTCTAGGTTGAGCCGGTAGGCCATGATGACCAGGCCGGGCATCGGATGGAAATCGTAGTCCGGTGCCCGGTCAAACCCCATGCGCTCGTACATCGCCCGCGCCACCGCCATCACGGAAGTGGTGTGGAGGCCTAGGGCAATAGCACCGTCCGCCCGGGCGCGCCGAAGGCACTCGTCCATCAGCAGCCGGCCATACCCTCGCTCCCGCGCCGTTGGGGCCACCGCCAGCAGCCTTACCCCTGCCCAGCCGCTCGGCCACCCTTCGCCGGTTCCCTCCGGCTTGGGTGGATAGTACGTGACCGCGCCCACGATGTGTCCATCGGCCACCGCGACGATTAGCCGGGATTGCGCGAGCCGTCCGTGTACGTCAGCGATATCCCGAACATAGGCCTCCCACATGGCGGGACGCAGGTCCTTTTGGTACTCCTCGTAGGCAAACACCATGACAGCAGCGGCTTCATCCAGCTCCTCTGGCCGGACGTCGCGAACCTCAACGGACACGGTAGTGCCGCTCCAGCTCGGAGGCGTACACGGCCCCAAAGGCCGTTGCGTTTGCCGACAACCACTCACGAAAGCTCGTAGGCGCTGTTGGCGGACCGCTCGACACCAACTGGCCAGCCGAGAGTCCCCGGATCTCGTCCGCGGTGAGTACCACGTCCCGCATCAGTGCGCCTGCCCCTCGTGCGCCGAGCCGCACCCACCCTGGTCGCAGATGCACGAGGCAAGCCCGGCTGCCAACGGCCCGTCGCACCTGATCCACGAGCTCATGGTAGGAGTACACCTCCGGTCCTACAGCGTCCATGAGGAGGTTCTCCTCCCGGTTCCCGAAATCCACGGCGATCTGGGCGACGTCTTCCACGTACACGGGCTGCACTTGGTACGCGCCAGAACCAGGGATCGGGAAGAGGGGGAACCGGCGGAGAAACCAGGCGATGTTGTTGAGCAAGATGTCCTCCAGCCCAAAGATCAGCGCGGGCCGGACGATGCCGTGGGAAAGGTCTGAATCCCGAAGCGCTGCC
>CAZPYZ010000034.1:0-14848 GCA_964590215.1 uncultured Dehalococcoidia bacterium
GGCGGGTGTTAGAGGCAAGGGAATCTGCCTGAGCGGGGAATCCATGTACCAACACGTCCGAGTCGTGTTCCACGTGCCCGAAGGGCCCCCGTTCCGGGCGCAGTCCCGGAACGGGGGTAGCCCCCTGCCTCACCCCGCCCCCGCCTTTAGCGGTTAGCTATTAGCCCCCGCCTATCCTCCGCCGCGATTGGCCATTAGCTGTTAGCCCCTACCAATCTCACGCCAGCACTCACTGCGCATCGCTAACAGATGATGGCCAACGGCTAATCGCTAACGGCTAACGGCCAAGAGCGTTCCCTCTTGCAACTAGTTGCATCTGCCTCGAATTGTGCGTATACTAGCTACGATGCACCATGAGCAGAACCTGGTCGAAGTCGGGAGGCAGCTCAAGGAGAAGGGCTTTCGCCTGACTCCTCAGCGCCTAATGATCCTGGAGGCGGTGATGGCCGGGCAGGGACACGTGAGCGTAGAGCGGATCCACGCTCAGGTGGCCGATCAATACGCGGACATCAGCCCGTCGACCATCTACCGGACGTTGGAAACCTTCCGGGAGCTGGGTGTAGTAACCCAGACAGATCTGGGCAGCGGCCGGATCGAGTATCACTTTGCGGCGCGGGCTGGCCACCACCACCTGGTCTGCCGCCGCTGTGGGGGCGTGGCCGAACTGGACCAACAGCTCATGGAGCCCATCGCAACCACCCTGCTCCACCAATATGGGTTCCGCGCCGAACTGAGCCATGTCGCCTTCTTTGGCGTCTGCGCTCGGTGTGGCAGAGGGAACGGCGAAGGATGACCCTTGCCAAGCGAGGCCTCGCCCTCCTTGCGCGGATCCTGGGGAGCTAGGGGCTAGGACAACCTGAGGAAAAGGAGCGAACTCCCTCGATGGATCTCTTGCTGCTATCTGCCCTAGGCCTGGGTTTTGTCCTTGGCCTCGAGCACGCCTTGGATGCGGATCATGTCGTCGCCGTGTCTACTATCGTCAGCCGGACGCGAAGCGTGTTCCGCGCCGTCCTTATGGGCGTTTTCTGGGGCTTAGGCCATACCACCACTCTAGTCATCGTCGCTGGCATCCTGATGGTCATTCTGAAGGTGGCCATCCCAGAGCCTGTTGCCCTTTCCCTGGAGTTCGGCGTGGGGATCATGCTGGTGTTCCTGGGGGTCACCGTGTTGCGATCGTGGTTCCTCGAACGGCGTCACACCCACCAACACCTGCATCAGGCCGCCCAGCAGCATGAGCACTCCCACGCGCACCACAGCGGGGTGGAGCACGAGCACGCCCACGGCTTCAAGCGTCCCTACCTCATCGGCATCGTCCACGGCATGGCCGGAAGCGCAGCGCTCTTCCTCCTAGCCTTGGCCGAGATTGAGTCCACAGAGGCCGCTATCGCTTACATCGTTCTCTTCGGTTCTGGCTCCATTCTCGGCATGCTCCTGGTCACCGCCGCGATCAGCCTGCCCTTTGTCATCAGCGCCCAGCGCTTCCAGAACTTGAATGGCGCCATCAGGGTGGTGTCCGGCTCACTGAGCATCCTCCTGGGCCTCATCGTCATGTACGAGATCGGCTTCATGGAGGGGCTATTCGCGAGCCTTGGGGGTTGAGTCCCCCTTGAGGAGGTTCATCGGGGATCCTCCTTTGAGCGGCCGCGGTGGCCCTCTTCACCGCGTTTGTCCTCTGGCTGTTCGGGTTGGAGATGCCCTTTGGTCACGTGGGGGCCTTCGCTCTCGTTCTTTCCGCCTTGCACGGGAGTCTCGCCCTTTGGCTTTTGGGCCGGCCTTTGGCAGGCAACCACCAAGGCCATCACCGGTAGGGCCTTAGCCCGGCGGCCGCCAAACGTCACCCATGGTCGCCGGACCGTCCGATTAGGCGGTCGCTGACTCACCTTGCCCGAACTCCCCGACGTTACCATCTACGTCGAACGAATCAACGCCCTCTTCGGCGGCCAAACCCTCCTCGCGGTCCGCATAGCCAGTCCTTTCTTTCTCCGCTCTTTCGACCCGCCCATCGGCGAGGTGGAAGGCAAGCGGCTCATCAATACACATCGCATCGGCAAGCAGATCGTCCTGGAGCTAGAGGACGGCCTTTTCCTTCTGTTTCACCTCATGATCGCGGGGCGATTCCACCTCCGGAAACCGGGCGCAAGGGGCGGCCTCGCCTCCTTCGACTTCCCCCCTGCTACCCTTGCCGTCACCGAGGCCAGCACCAAGAAACGCGCATCGTTGCACCTCGTTCGAGGCCGGGAGGCGCTGGCCGCATTCCGACGAAGCGGCTTGGAGGTAACGGACGCCACCCTGGAGCAGTTCCGGGCGGCCCTGCAGCGAGACAACCATACCATCAAGCGGGCCATGACCGACCCGGACATCCTGAGCGGCATCGGCAACGCCTACTCCGACGAGATCCTGCACCGCGCCCGGCTGTCGCCGGTCAAGCTCACCAACCAGTTGACCGATGAGGAACTGGCACGCCTCTTCATTGCCACCAGGGAAACCCTGCAAGAGTGGCTCGAGCGATTCCGGATGGAGAACCGCGATGGCTTCCCTGAAAAAGTCACCGCCTTCCGGCCGGACATGGCTGTCCATGGCCGGTTTCGCCAGCCCTGCCCCGTCTGCGGTACACCCGTCCAGCGTATCGTTCATGCCGAGAACGAGTCCAACTACTGCCCCCGCTGCCAGACCGGCGGCCGTCTCCTCGCGGACCGCGCCCTCTCCCGCCTGCTCAGACAGGACTGGCCGAAGACGATAGAAGAACTGGAACAGCGCATTCCCTTTCCCTCCGGGAGAGGGCTAGAAGCACGGCCGGAAGGCCGGTGACACTGGGGCTGCGCCCCAGACCCCAGGTTCACGCAGCGGTCGTTTGCCCCGCTTCCCTCGGCTGAGTGCGGCTTCCGGCCGCACTCCTAGGCCTAGGGTGAGGGCAACTTCGACGGCTTCTAGCCGTAAGGCCGGGACCCGTCCCCCACCGCGAACGCGGCTAGTTCACTCAGGCTCGCGATCCTAAGACAGTCATCGTACCGTTCGAACAGGCCATACCTGTCCAACAGCACGGGCACCATCCCGGCAGCCCTCGCCCCCACGACGTCGCTGTCATACAGGTCCCCCACGTACATCGCCTCAGACGCCGCCACGCCCGCCCGCCTTATCGCCTCACCGAAGATGCGCCGGTCGGGCTTGGAGACCCCGACCTCACCCGAGCTGACGGCGACCTCGAGGAACCCCGCCAGCCCTAGCTCCTCCAGGACCTGCGGCAGGTCGCGCCCCATGTTTGATACGACGCCGATTACAAGGTTTCTCCGGCGCAGGGCGTCCAGCACCGGTGGGGCGTCCTCATAAGTCTGGAGCCGGGAGGGCCGGCCTCGTCGCAACAGCTCACGAAACACCTCAGAAAGCTGCTCCGCCGCCATATCCAGACCCGCTGCACCGAAGAGCCGGCGGTCGTATTCCAGGTTCAGCATGTGCCGCTCCGCTGCCCCCACGCGCCGATACCGCTGCCCCACGACCCGGTTCCACCACTCGCCCGCAGCTGCGAACCCCTTCCGAGCATCCTCCAAAGTCACGATCATGCCCTGGGTCGCCGCCGCCTCCACCAGCAACTCCTCTTGCTCCGGGACGAAGCGCGCCAACGTCCCGACCACATCGAAGAAGACCGCTCGGATCGCCATCGCCTCTAGGTTATAATGCCGCGGCGCAAATGTGGCACAGACGACTGAACGTCACGGCTGAAATGTGATGCGTGACCGCCTCTCCGTTCACTCATTACGAAGCACGTGTCTGCACACAGGACGCCAGCAGGCCAAGGAGAATCGATTACCTGCGCTAGCTTGAACTATCACAGGAGCCAGTCATGGACCTCGCCCTGACCCCCGAACAAGAGATGCTGAAAACGACGGCGCGGGAGTTTGTCGCCAACGAGTGCCCCCAGGCCCTGGTCCGAGACCTCGATGAAAAGGGCGACGGCTTCTCACGGGACCTCTGGCAAAAGATGGCCCGTCTGGGCTGGATGGGGGTCATTATCCCGCCGGAGTACGGAGGCGGTGGCCACACCTACACCGATCTGGGGGTGTTGTATGAGGAGATGGGCAAAGGGGCGCTACCGAGCCCCCATCACTCATCAGCGGTTCTTTGCGCCCTCATCCTGCTCAAAGGCGGCTCGGAGCAGCAGTGCAAGGAGCTGCTTCCCGCCGTGGCCCGGGGTGAGCTGGTGCTGGCCCTTGCCGCAACGGAACCCGACTACGGATGGGACCCCATCGACATTCAGCTCCGGGCCGAGGCCCGCGGCAGCGGCTATGCTCTGGACGGCACCAAGCTCTTCGTCCACGACGCCCAGATTGCCGATACCCTCATCGTCGCTGCTCGAACACGAGAGGCCCCCGATCCGGCCGTGGGCATCAGCCTCTTCCTGGTGGACCGTACAACTCCTGGTGTGACGGTACGGGTTGCCGACGGATGGACCGGCGAGCGCCAGAACGAGGTGATTTTCAAAGATGTAACTGTTCCGGCCGACCGCGTGGTCGGAGGGATCGATGAGGGCTGGCCGGTACTCGCCCAGGCCTATTTGCCCGCGACCGCGGCATTGTGCGCCTACATGGTGGGCGGGCTGCAAGAGGTGTACGAGCGCACCGTGAGCTACAGCAGGACCCGCCAGCAGTTCGGCGTCGCGATCGGCACCTTCCAGCGGGTCCAGGACCGAGTGGTGGAGGTAGTCAATTACCTGGATAGCGCCCGCTGGACCACCTACGAAGCGCTCTGGAAGCTGGACACGGATCCCGAACACGCCGCGGAAGCCGTCTCCATCGCCAAAGCCGTCACCAGCGAGGCCTACGACGAGGGAACCTTCTCCTCTCACGAGGTCCATGCTGGCATCGGGATTTCGAAAGAGTACGGGCTTCACCTCTACACCAAGAAGGCTCGGACCCTCTTCAACTACCTGGGGGACCCCACCTATCATCGCAACAAGATTGCCCAGATGCTTGCTCTGTGATCCGTGACCTGTGAAGCCCCTCCGTCACTTACTTCGAGGCATCCCCCTGGTTGCGACGACCGGCGACCTCACCACCGCGATCACGGGTATCACCGCCGACAGTCGCCTGGTACGGCCCGGCGACCTCTTCGTCGCCCTCCGTGGGAAGCAGTTCGACGGCCATGACTTCGTCGACCGCGCCGTTGCTCTCGGCGCTGCCGCCATCGTCTGCGAGCCCCCACACCGCATCACCGTCCCGGTTCCCGTGGCCATCACCGGCGACACCAAAGCCGCCCTAGGACGTCTGTCCAGCGCCTTCTACGACCACCCCTCGAAGAAGCTCCAACTCATTGGCGTCACTGGTACGGACGGCAAGACAAGCACCACGATGCTCACCGCGGCAGTGTTGCGCGCCGCCGGCGTGAAGACGGGCCACTGCACCACGATAGAGCTGTATGATGGCCGAGCTTCCGAACCGAACCGGGCCGGATTCACTACGCCACAACCCCCAGAGCTGCAGGCATTTCTTGCCCGCTGCGCTGACGCCGGCTGCCAGGCAGTGGTGACGGAGGTCAGCTCCCATGCCCTGGCCATGGGCCGCGTCGAGGGGTGCGAGTTCGACATCGCAGTCTTCACAAACCTGGCGCCAGAGCACCTGGATTTCCACCGGACCATGGAGGAGTACCGGGAGCAGAAGGCACGGCTCTTCGAGGGCGTTCGGACCGGCGTGATAAACGGCGACGACCCCCAGGCGGATTTCTTCGCCGCTCGCTGCAAGCAGACCCTCTTCTACGGCTTCCAGGAAACCAGCGGTATCAGGGCCACCGACATTCTTTGTACCTCAGAGGGCAGCGCCTTCAGGTTGCAGACCGCCCCCGGGCGCCTCGCCGGCGAGACCACCGTCCCTGGGAGTGCAGGCATCCTGCCTGCTGGGGCCATCGGGGAGATCCCCGTAAACACTCGCCTCCTCGGCCGCTTCAACGTCCGGAATTGGCTCGCGGCCGCCGGGGCTGGCCTCGCCTGTGGCGCAACCCTCAGCGCTGTCGCCCAGGCCGCGGCGAGGACCCCACCTGTTCCCGGCCGCATGGACCGCATCGACGCCGGCCAGCCTTTCAGCGTCTACGTCGACTTCGCCCACACTCCCCAGGCTCTAGCCACCGCGTTAGACACGATTCGCGAGCTGCACCCCGCGGGCCGCGTAGCTGCGGTCTACGGCCACGCGGGCGGGCGGGACCCGAACCACCGCCGCGGCCTCGTCGAAGCGACGAAGGGCCGGGCCGACCTCTCGATTCTCACGATGGACGACCCCTACCAGGAAGACCCATCCGCGATCCTGGATCAGATGCGACTGGCTGCCCGCGACCTCGGCGTACCCTTCGAGCCGATTTTGGATCGCCGGGAGGCGTTCAAACGGGCCTTTGAATGGGCCCGCACCGATGACACGGTTCTGCTGGCCGGCCGCGGCCACGAGACCGTGATCGTGGTAGGCTCGACTCAGATGGAATTCCACGACCCCACCGTCGCCAAAGGACTCCTGGCGGCTCAGTCTCAAGGCCTAGACCCGGGTCAGGCCTGAGAGGGAGAGCGCAGCTCTGCGGACGGGTGGGCGGGATCCGCCCTGCGATGGGACGTGTCCGAAGGAGTACGGAATGAACACCGTTAAGTTGGACGTTCAAGATCATATCGCCCTAATTACCCTCAACCGGCCGGAAGCCCTCAACGCCTTCAACAGCGAAATGCGCCGGGAGATGGCCGAGCTGTGGCGCCAGGTCGAGCACAACGACGATATTCGCATCGGCATCGTCACCGGGGAAGGGAAGGCGTTCTGCGCCGGGATGGATATCAAGGAGCGCGCCCAGCAGATCCAGGAAGGTCTGCCACGGGACCGCGACGTTGCCCCGGACACAGCCACCAGCGTCTTCTACTCCGCCCGGGAGTGCTCCAAGCCCCTCATTGCTGCGGTGAACGGCGCCGCCGCGGGGGGCGGGCTCGGCCTCGTCCTGGCCTGCGATTTCGCCATCGCGGCCGAGGGCGCCGTCTTCATCCTCTCCCTCGCCGCCCGGGGCGCTTTTAACCCGACGATCCTCGGCCTCCTTGCCACCAAGGTGCCCATGGGCTGGGCATCTTGGATGGCCTTCTCCGCCGCCAGGGTCGACGCCCAAACCGCCCTTCGCATCGGCCTCGTGAACGAGGTGCATCCCTTAGAGGCCATCGTGGACCGTGCCTACGAGATGGCTGAAAGGATCTTGTCCACCTCCTACGTTTCCGTCCTGGCGAGCAAGGAGAAGCTGCGGCAGGTGTCAGAGATCGTGCAGCAGGCGATGGCGGCGGAGGGCCCCTATGCCCGGGCATTCAACGAGAACAGCGAGGCCGCCGAGGGCTTCACTGCCTTTGCGGAGAAGCGCCGCGCTCAGTTCGATTAGCGAAATGTGGCGCAGGCGCCCCTCGCCCGCGGTCAGCTCCCCCTGCGGCCCCGACCCAAGGTTCGTAGCGGGGGCTTCAGCCCGCTTGGGGCGGTCGGGCCAGCGCCTGGTACAACAGCAGCCCCCAGCCTGCTATGAAGCACAGCCCGCCCAAGGGGGTGATGGCCCCCAGGAACCGCACTCCCGTAAAGGCCAGCAGGTAGAGGCTTCCGCAGAAGAGCATGATCCCGGCAATGAACAACCAGCCAGTCCAGTGCACCCCTGGGACCTGGGGCGCCAGCGCCGCCAGGGCGACAAGCGCTAGGGCATGGTACATCTGGTAGCGAACGCCCGTCTCAAAGACCTGGAACGCTTCGGCGTCGAGAGCGCTCTTGAGCCCGTGGGCTCCCAACGCTCCTGCCGCCACCCCGGTGAGGGCGAAGAAGGCTCCCAGGGTTAGCCAGAGACGGTCCAACGGCAATTGGGGGCGGCGGCGACTTTGGACCTTGGACCTTGGCCTACGTAATGATCCCGGTCTGCCGCTCCGGCTCCAGCGTGTAGTTCACGCCACCAACAGACTCCCCAACTCCGGGATCGGGCCATCCCATGATGGCAATGGAGGTCTTTTCCAGGTAGTGGATGCCGCCGCCCTCTTCGACCCGGAACGGCCTGTCATGTCCAGGGTAGAAGATGCCGGCACGGTTCAGGAGCTTGCGAATGCTGGCCTTGGCCTGTTCCACGTCACCGAAGATCAGCCGCGGCATCTTCACCCCCACCGACCACCCGTCCGGGAGCGCGTCACCGGAGATGGCGGCGGTCCCTTCCGGGGTCTGCACTAGCAGCGCCATGCTCCCCTTGCTGTGACCCGGCGTCTCGATGACGGTCACCCCGTCGTCGATCTCCTCCCCCTCCTTCACCTCCCGCAGGTTCTGGGCCTCCAGCATCAGCGTGGTCCACTTCGGCGTCGCCCAGTCGGTCTCCTTTGGAGCCTTGCAGTAGTCCCGCTCCACCGGGTGGATCAGGATCTCGGCGTTGGGAAAGAGGTCTACGTTCAGAGAGTGGTCCCAGTGCGCGTGGGTCAGGAAGACCATGTCGATATCGTTGGGCGAGAGACCCCGGTCCTTCAGCTTCTCCAGCAGGATCGCCCGACGGCCGACCTGGGCCACGTCTACCAAGATGTTCTTGGTTCCCCGCAGCAGCGTCACCCCGCAGTAGCCCACCCTTCCCTGGCTCGTCGCCAGACCAAAGCCGTGCAACAGCATATCGATAGTCGTCGCCACCGTTATCCTCCTTTAGTCCTTCCCGAGCGAGAGCGAAGAGTCTCGAAGCAGGCGGCAAAGCACCCCTTACTGCCTCACCTCCTCATCCGCTCTGACCGCCCGTCCTTAGCCCTGCTTTTCGCGTAATCCTCCATACACCCGCTCCGATGTGACCGGGATAGTGAACAAGCGTACCCCAACGGCGTCATCCACAGCGTTGGCGATGGCAGCGGCCGGCGATACGTTAGCCATCTCCCCGATGGCCTTTCCGTCGTAGGGAGCCGGGCCGCCACCGGCTTGTATGAGCACCGTCTCCAACGTCGGGATGTCCTTGATATTGGGAAGTTTGTAGTCTCCCAGGTGTGCCGCGGTGACCCGGCCGTCTTCGATCCCCAGATCTTCCATCAGCCCCTGTCCTATGCCCTGCACGACCCCACCTTCAATCTGACCCTGGTGCATGATGGGGTTTATCACCGTGCCCACGTCGTGGACCGTGATGAAGCGATGGAGCCTGACCTGCCCCGTATCAGGGTCCACCTCGACCTCAGCTACCTGAGCCACAAAGCAACTGATATCATTGGCGGCTGGCCGTTCCACAGTGCCTGTGACAGTCACAGGGCCGCCCGCGTGGGCAACTACGTCTCCGGAGGAGACTCGTCGGTTGGGCGCTTCCCGAGGCCAGAAGGCGCCCTCCCCATAGGCCACCTCCTCCACCGGGCACTCCAGAAGCGACGCAGCTTGATGGCACAGCTCTTCTTTCAGGAGGTCGCACGCCTTGACCGTCGCCTGGCCTGCGGTGTGGGTGACCCGGCTGCCTCCCACTCCCGGGTCAGGTGGCGCTGTATCGGTGTCCCCAGCTACCACGTTCACGCGATCGATGGGCACTCCCATCTGCGCGGCGACGATCTGCCGCAGCACCGTATGCGTCCCAACTCCTTGGTCGAACACCGGCGTGATGACGGCAAACTTCCCATCGGCCCTTGCAGTGATGACGGAGCCAGAAGGTCCGCCGGGGATGCTCCGTTCGTACATCGCTATCCCGCGTCCCCAGTACGGGCCCGGCTTGGGGTTGCTCCCGGCGGCCTCTAGGGCCGCCTCCAGTACTTCCCTGGCCTTGACGTCGTGGAGCTTATGGCCAATGCCGTTAACGTCGCCCTCGTCTAGGACGTTCTTGAGCCGGAACACGCCGGGGTCCATTCCCAGTTCTTTCGCGATGAGGTCCGTGTGGCACTCCTCAGCGAACATCGCCTGAGGCGCTCCCGGCGCCCGATAGAACCCGCAAGGCACCTGGTTGGTGTACACCTGGAGGGCTTCGAAGAGGGTATGTTCGATTTTGTAGGGACCGGCACCGTGGGAGACGCCTCCGATGGCCACCTGGGGTGTCGGCTTAAAGGCTCCATACGCCCCCGTCGAGTGGATCGCCCGAATGGTTCGGGCGGTCATCCGCCCGTCGTTCTTTACCCCTGTGCGAATGGTGATAACGGCCGGATGGTCGGGGTCTGCCGCCATCAGCTCCTCTGTGTAGCTCATCACCATCTTCACCGGGCGCCCTGCCCGCTTCGCCAGGAAATAGGCGATGGGCAGGTCCATGGCGTCGCCCTTCCCCCCGAAGTCCCCGCCTACGTACACTGGGTTCACCCTGATCTGGCGCTCCGGGACTCCGGTACCCTGGGATACATTCTTGCGCGTCCGGAAGGGCGATTTCGTTGATTGCCAAACTTGGACGCGGCCATCGGGGTCGATCGAGACCACCCCGGCGTGGGGCTCGATGTACCCGGCATGGCGGCTCGGCACCGTGAACATGTGCTCGATGATCCGGTCCGCATCCCGGAACCCCTGCTCCACGTCGCCCTTCTTGTAGACCACGCGGCTCAGGCCGTTGGGTAGATCTGTGGCCAGGTTCTGAGCTGGTGCGCCCTCGTAGGATGCCACGTCGTCATGCAGGCGGGGCGCACCGGGGTCCATCGCTTGGAGTACGTCGAAGACGGCCGGTAGCTCCTCGTACTCGACGCGGATTAGCTGAATTGCCTCCTCAGCCGCCTCCTTCGTTTCGGCGGCGACCGCGGCCACCCGGTCACCAATGAAGCGCACCTTCTCCCAGCAGAGCACGGGCATGTCCTGGAGCTGGCGCCCCATCACGTGCCCCGGCTCGTCGGCGCCAGTCACGACGGCTTTCACGCCCGGTACCTGCCACGCCCCTGAGGCGTCCAAGGACTTGATGCGGGCGTGGGCGTAGGGTGATCGGAGTACGCTCCCATACAGCATGCCCGGCAGGTTCACATCTGCTGCGTAGGTAGCCCGGCCGCTGACCTTGTCGGGGCCCTCCTGGCGGGGGATCGGGGCGCCAATCACAGTCGCCGTGGTGGTCATGAAGGTCTCTCCACAAGTGGGTTCGGGGGGGATTACAACATAGCCAAGGCGCGCGGTCAACCACTATTATCAGGGACCGTGAACCAGGCCGTTCTGCAAACCCTGAAGGCCACCTTCGGCTTCGACTCCTTTCGTCCATTCCAAGACGAGATCGTGACGGCGATGCTCGCGGGCAAGGATGCGTTCGTCCTAATGCCGACCGGGGGCGGCAAGTCCCTCTGTTACCAACTTCCCGCCCTTGTGTCCCCCGGCCTCACCGTCGTGGTCTCGCCCCTCATTGCGCTCATGAAGGACCAGGTCGACCGGCTTCATGCCATGGGCGTCGCGGCCACCTTCATCAATAGCTCGTTGGACTCGGGGGAGTCGGGCCGCCGTCAGGCGGCCATCCTTCGGGGTGAGCTGAAGCTGGTCTACGTCGCACCTGAGCGGCTTATGCTGCCCGGGTTCCTCGACCTCTTGGGTCGCATCCCTCTCGCAAGGTTCGCGATCGATGAGGCTCACTGCATCTCTGAGTGGGGCCACGACTTCCGGCCCGATTACCGCCAGTTGGGCCAGTTGCGGCGACTCTTCCCCAATACCCCCATGGCGGCCTTTACGGCAACGGCTACCAACAGGGTGCAGGCCGACATCGTGAGACAGCTCAGGCTCTCGGAGCCGGAGCTGTTCCGCGGCAGTTTCAACCGCCCAAACCTCTTCTACCGAGTGCTCCCCAAAGAGCACGCCTTCGAGCAGCTCACCCGCTACTTGCTGACTCGGCAGGACCAGTCCGGGATCATCTATTGCCTCTCGCGAGCTGGCACCGAGTCGCTGGCCGCGAGGCTCCACCAGGCGGGGTTCAGTGCGACTGCGTACCATGCGGGATTGGAACCAGAAGAACGGCGCCAGCGCCAGGAGACCTTCGCCAGGGACGACGTTCGCATCGTGGTTGCGACCATCGCGTTCGGCATGGGCGTCGACAAGCCGGATGTGCGCTTCGTGGTTCATTACGATGTCCCGCGCACCCTGGAGGGGTACTACCAGGAGAGTGGGCGAGCGGGGCGCGACGGTGAACCCAGCGACTGCATTCTCTTCTTTAGCCACGCGGACGCCGCGAAGCAGCACTGGTTTATCGATCAGATGTCCAGCCAGCCAGAGCGCCAGGTGGCCGGGCAGCAGCTCGACCGGATGATCGCCTGGGCGGAAAGCCCGGAGTGCCGAAGGCGGGAGCTGCTGGCCTATTTTGATGAGACGCTGGAGCTCCTTGCGAGCGCCGCCCCTGGGAGCGCCACGCCTGGGGCCGCAGGCGCCTCGCCTGCCCCCTGCTGCGACAACTGCGAAACGCCGGTGCCGGAGCAGGACTATACCGTCGCCGCCCAAAAGCTCCTGTCCTGCGCAAAGCGGACGGGGGAACGTTATGGCCTCACTCATCTGATCAGGGTGCTGACCGGCTCCGCGGATAGGCGAGTCCTCGCGGCGGGACACGACAGGCTCCCCACCTATGGCGTGGGCAAGGAGCTTTCACGCCGAGAATGGCGACATCTGTACCAGGGACTGGTCCGCGGCGAGTACGCCCAGGCCACGGACGACGAGTTCAAGATAGTGCGCGTGACCCAGCGGGGAGAAGACGTGCTGTTCCGCGGCCAAAAGGTCTCCCTTCCGGCCTTCGGACCGCCTCCCGCCGGACCACTTACCGCTCAGGAACCAGGCATAGCCAACCCCGCGCTCCTCGAAGAGCTGCGGACGTTGCGCAAGGGTATCGCCGACCAGCAGGGCGTACCGCCCTACGTGGTCTTCCACGACACCGTCCTGCGCCAGCTTGCCCAGCGGCTGCCTGCCAACTTACGACAGTTGCGGACCATTCCCGGGGTCGGCGAGTACAAGCTGGCCGAATATGGCGAGACGTTCCTGGAGGCAATCCAGGCCCACGTCCGCCGCTGGGGCGCCCGGCCGCACCGACAGCGCGATGGAGGGCAGGCGCCCTCACCTGCCGGCCAAGCTCCTAACCGCCCGGGACCCAGCATGCTCCACACACTGGACCTGTTCCGGGCCGGGGCGAGTCCGGCCGACATCGCCCATCAACGAGGCCTGGCCCTCACCACTGTCGAAGGCCATCTGGCTCAATGCCTGGAAGCCGGCGAAAACTTGGACCTGGCGCGGCTCGTGAATCCAGACAAACGCGAGCTCATCGAGGCGGCTATCCAGGATCTCGGCCCTGAGCCTCTGGGGCCCCTGAAAGAGCACCTGGGCGAGGATTTCAGCTACGCCGAGATCCGGTGGATACGGGCGGCTATGTCCACGAATTCCAGAACCGTGAACTCAGAACTATGAACCTGATACGTGGTATCATTAGCCCCATGACGGACCTTGGGGCTGACCCCGCAATCATCCAAAGGGTCTCCGGCGCCGGCTGCCGTCTCACCGGCCCCCGCCGGGCGATTCTCCATGCCGTCGCCAGCCGCGAGGGGCACTTCCGGGCGGAGGAGATCCTGGAAGAAGCCCGCCGCCTCGCCCCGCGTACCGGACGTGCCACTGTGTACCGAACCCTGCTGCTCCTCGCGGAGCTAGGGTTGGTGGAGCAGTTGCACCTGGGAGAGGGCTCCCACAGCTTCGTCATCGGTGACAACGGGCACCATCACCACCTGATTTGCTCCCGGTGCGGCAAGGTCATGGAGGTTTACGGCTGTGAACTGCCTCCCGCCGTCAACGCCCTGGCCGCCCGAGAGGGCTTTGAGATCGCAGGACACCAGTTGGAAGTGTATGGCCGCTGTCGGACCTGCAAAGAATCGTCGCCTGAAGCCCTCCAAGGCCATGCCGCGCGGTTGCCAGAGGTGCTCGACGGCTAAACGCATCTAATTTTTTAGGAGTAACTGAGACTATGTCCCATGTAACCGTCTTACTGCTCGCCACGGTGAACGGGGCCGGCGACGTCGCGGGCGCCGGGCTTGCCACCTGGCTCGGGTGGGGCTCCCGCACCTGGCTCCGTCACCTCACTGCCGTGGCTGCCGGGTTGATCCTCGCTACGACCGTGTTGTCTCTGGTGCCCGAAGTAGTGGAGACCGGCGCTGTCGGGGTCACCTTTGTCCTGGTGGGTTACCTGGCGATGCTCCTGGCGGAGAACCTCTTCTCCATCCACGTCCACGAGCCCCATCTGCTTCCGGGCGAGAGCCATCCCTCCCACCCACTCTTCGGCGGCCTCGCAGAGGACGAGCCGCTCATCTCCCCAGTGGCCAGTTGGGCCGCTGCCCTTGGCCTCTCCATCCACGCCCTCTTTGATGGTGTCGCGATTGGGGCCGCCTTGACCCTCAGCGCAGCCGTGGGCGGAGTCGTGTCTCTCGCCGTGTTCGTCCACAAATTGCCAGAAGGCTTCGGAGTCGCCTCCATCCTCCTCGCCGCAGGATGGGGAAGGGCCGTGGCCGTGGGGGCAGGGGTCTTGCTCGGTTTACTGACCATCGCTGGCTCCCTCCTGGCGCTGGCCGTGGGCAATGAAGGGGTTGACGCTCTTGGACCGCTCCTCGGCTTTGCCACGGGTACTCTGCTGTATGTGGCGGCTACCGACCTTGTTCCGGCGGTCAACGAGGCCCGACGACATTCCAGCATCCTCTTCGTCTTCGTGGGCGTATCGGTGATGCTGGCTGCTCGCTTCGTCGCGGGTCTCGGAGGCCTGGAATAGCGCTAGACGCGGCGGGAACGGCGGCCGGGACTGGGTCGTGATGGACCCCGAAGGCCGCTACTGGAGCTTCGGCACCTATCGTCCTGGCGCCCGCCAGCCGTACTGGGAACCTGGTACTGCCCGTGTTCCCGGAGGAGCCTGCCCTAGAAGTCCGGCCGACAACCGGTGGTGCAGGCTTTCCAGCCTGCACGGGCAGGTTTGGAAACCTGCCCCA
>CAZPYZ010000035.1:0-9385 GCA_964590215.1 uncultured Dehalococcoidia bacterium
CTACACGCGTAAGATCGTCGGCAGCGTCAGATGTGTATAAGAGACAGGGGCAGACACAGCCGCGCACCCACATGGTGCGAGATCCGAAGCCCAAGCGGAGGAGCGGGGTCACCACTATATCTTGATCGTCGGGTCCGATTGATCCAAGATGTAGTGAGCTGTGCGCAGGCGGCCTTACAGAACATATGTATTGACATCGTACACGCAACCGTGTATACCTAATACGCCAGACATTGCCTGGCCAACACTCCGCTGACAATGGAGGAGCTAATGGCCGTCCTACCGATTTCGCTCCCGTTCGAGAACTCGCATGGCGATGCCGGTCCGCCGGACTTATTGGCCGACAACGCAATCTACACAGGCGACGCCCGCGACCTCCTAGCTAGCGTCTGTCCTGAATCGGTGGCCTTGAGTTTTTGGTCCCCGCCGTATTTTGTCGGCAAGTCCTACGAAAAGGATCTCTCATTCGAGGACTGGCAGGCGCTGTTACGCGAAGTAATTGCCCTCCATTTCCCAGCTATTGTGCCGGGCGGTTTCCTCGCAATAAATATCGCAGACATTCTATCCTTTCCGGACCCATCTATGCCCCGAATCCAAGCGGATAACGTCAGCAACAAGAAAGCAAACATCACCAGAGATGATGTGCTTGTCGCTCAATCCGCTCACCCAGACTTCAACCGGTATCAACTCGCTGCGCTTCTCGGGTGCAGCGAACAGACCATCGATCGGCGTTTGAAGAACAACAACATTCGTGGCGGCAAGTATTCCGTTCAGCGGAAGGTGAAGCTCGTCGGAGGTTTAATCCAGCAGTGGGCCGACGATGCGGGCTTCTTTCTTTATGACAGACGAGTCTGGGTGAAGGACCCCTGTTGGGAGAACAGTCAATGGCACAGCTTGTCATATCGGGCAGTGGATGAGTTCGAATACATCTATATATTTTGGAAGCCCGGGATCACGACGGTTGATCGGTCGAAGTTAAGTTCTTCTGAGTGGAGCGAGTGGGGATCGCGAGCCGTTTGGTCAATCCCTTCAGTTCGCGCGAACGTCGATCACGAGGCTCAGTTCCCTTTGGAGCTCCCTCGACGCGTGATTCTGCTGCTCACGGCACCTGGCGATTTAGTTCTGGACTGTTTTGTCGGGAGCGGTACCACCGCAGTCGCAGCGGTGCAACAGGAGCGGCGCTTTCTGGGATTCGAGCTGCTCCCGCAATATGCATCTTTAGCGGCTCGCAGATGTCAAGAAGTACAGCTCACGCTTAAGTGACCTTAGACCCGGGCAGCCTCCACTATGACCTTGACCTCCTCGAAGAGATCGAGAAGGCGACTATGAGGCTGGTTGTGCAGGCCATCTACGACTTCCGTGATGAAGCGAAGGAGATCTTCCTTCAAGAGCAAGACTTAGTCGCGGACATAGGCGAGGATCTGACCCGGGAAGCCCTGGATAGAATGGGAACGTCCATCATCCCGGTGCGACTTTTTGGCAAGATTGACTATAAGCGTGCCAGGTATGTTTTTCATCCGGGTTACTCTGTCCGGCAAGCCCTCTTCGTCGATTCGAAAGCGGAAAAGATTAGCGGTGCCGGGACCGCGACGATTCAAACCGCCCAAACTTCGATGATCATTCGACAGGTTAGGGGAGGTCAGGCGATCGAAGAACAGGGATCGATACCCACCGTCGCCCCGGTACAGGGCCTCGAACTGCTCACCACAACCGTATTCGTCAAATACAACTACAGGTCGGTCCCAGGCGCGAAGAACCAACTCGTCAGCGTCAGTATCGTGTGCCTTCCGAACGGCATGCTTCAGGACCGATACAACGCGACTACCGAGGATGCTTTCTGGTTAGCTGGCCGGAACGCCCCCTCTCGAGGCGAGGCCTTCAGAGTTAGGATCAGCCTCCCCCGACTGAAGGCGAAGGCGAGATGGCGGGTACAAGGCATTTATCTGACTCAGACTCCACCTTACTCTTGGGATCAGTAGACTTCGTTCTGCGTGAGCCGCCCTCAGCGGAGTACACTCCGCCGAACAATGGTCCGCTGTGCCCAGGGGGGCTCCCTACGGTTGCCGCTTATGGCGCCCAATGCTAACATGAACCCACACCGCGGAGGGATCGCATAGTGGTCTAGTGCGGCCGCCTGCTAAGCGGTTACCCTGGGTAACCGGGGTCAAGGGTTCGAATCCCTTTCCCTCCGCCAGAATTGATTTACGACGACCCCCTCCCGGGGGATTTTGTTTCTGCGGAGCCCTCAGTCTAACCCTCCTTCGACAGGCTCAAGACGGCGCCTTCCAGGAGAAGAGGCAAGAAGGAAGGAATGGGTACCTACTACATCTGGACCGCCGGCTGCCAGATGAACGTCGCGGACTCCGAACGCCTCGGCGTCGAGTTGGATGCCTTGGGGTACCGGCAGGTCCCCAGTGAGGAGCAGGCGGACGTTGTCGTCGTCAACAGTTGCGTGGTGCGGCAGCACGCCGAAGACCGGGTCGCCAACAAGCTCCACGCACTACGACGCGGGAAACGGCCGGGCCAGACCATCGCCCTCATGGGGTGTATGGTTGGCCCGCGGACGGAGGAGCTGCGGAAACGGTTTCCTCACGTCGACCTCTTTATGCGGCCGCAGGTCTTCGATCCGTTGCTGGAGAAGGTGGCAGGTGAAGGGTGTTTGCCCGCGCTGGGCCCTTACCATGACCCCCTCCCTTCGGGAGAGGGGACTGGATCCGTCGTCCCATCGAGCGCGGAACACATGGGCCCCACGGCCTTCGTCAACGTCATCCACGGCTGCGACAATTTCTGCACCTTCTGCATCGTGCCCTACCGGCGCGGCCGCGAGCGGAGCCGGCCGATCCCGGAGGTGCGACGAGAGGTTCAGGGGCTCGTCGAGCGTGGCGTCCGGGAGGTGACTCTCCTGGGGCAGAAAGTCGACTCCTACGGGAAGGACCTGCGGGATGGCAGTCACCTGGCGGACCTGTTGACGCAGCTGAACGAAGTTGAGGGCCTCCTCCGGATACGGTTTCTCACCTCTTACCCCCTCGGCGTCACCGACAAACTGGTGGATGCCATCGCTCACCTGGACAAAGTCTGCGAGCACGTCAACATCCCGGTCCAATCCGGCGACGACGAGGTCCTGGCCGCCATGCACCGGGGCTATACCGTGGCCCAGTTCCGTGATCGGATCGAGCGCATTCGTGGCGCGATCCCAGCAGCCTCGCTGAGCACCGACGTCATCGTCGGTTTTTGTGGCGAGACCCAAGGGCAGTTTCAGCACACTTTAGAGCTCCTCGAAGAGGTCCGTTTCGACGTCGTCCACGTCGCCGCCTACTCAGAGCGGCCCAGCACCATCGCAGCGCGGACCCTTCCCGACGACGTCCCATTCGAGGTGAAAAAAGAGCGGCTGCAGCGGGTGGAGGGGCTCCAAGAGAGGATCGCCCGCAGCCTGAATGAGACGCTGTTGGGCCGGGAGGAGGAGGTGCTGGTGGAGGCGCGGCAAGACGGCCGCTGGACGGGCCGCACCCGGGCGAACAAGCTGGTGCATTTTACCGGCGGAGCGGGCCACATGGGAGAGCTCAGGAACGTGCAGATCATCGCCACGAGTCCTTGGTCTCTCCAGGGGGTATTGCGTTCCTGATATACAATCGGTCTCACCAGCCTGTCTGCCGGTAGGCAGGGCCGCGAAGAACAGGGAGGAACGCACTATGGCCCGCACCGTCATCACTATTGCGCGGCAGTACGGCAGTGGCGGCGATGAGGTGGCCTCGGACCTCGCTCAGGCCCTGGGCGTCCAGCTCATCGAGCGCCAGGTCATCGAGGCCGCGGCCGCGGCCGCGGGCGTGTCTCCGGAGACCATCGCCCAGGCGGAAAAGGTTCCCAGCCTGCTGGAGCGCATGCTGGAATACCTGGGACAGCATGCCGGCGGCCTCGACCCGGTGGGTGATTTCAGCATGGAGGGGGCGGTCACCGCGGGGGCCTTCAACCCCGCGTTGACGACCGAAGGGTATCGCCAGCTTATCGAAGATGTGATCCGCCGCACCGCAGCAGAGTCGGATGCCGTGATCGTGGCCCACGGTGGCTCCGTAATTCTGCGGGAGGTGCCGTACGTTTTTAAAGTGATGGTCTGCGCGCCGGTCCGCGTGCGCGCACTCCGTATGCAGGAGCTGGAACATATCTCCGCAGAGGATGCGGAGAAACGGGTCCGGAACGACGACAAGGAGCGGGCCGATTTTTTTCAGACGTACTACAAGGTCAACTGGTTGAACCCGGCGATCTACGACATCTGCGTTAATACCTCCCGCCTTGACACCCCGACAGCCGTCGACTTGATCCAGGCGGCGCACGGCAGGTTTGTCCAGGAGTAGGCGGGCAGGCGACCCGAGGCGCGACACGACGCGGCTGACGCGGCGGGCCTTTCTCGGGGCGTCGAGCGCCGCCGTGGCCGTGGCGTGCGCGCCCGCTGCTCCCCCACCGTTCGAGGAGGGCGTCGAGCCGGTCGTCAACTGGGAAGAACGATGGAACGAGCTGGCCGCCGCCAGTAAGCACGAAGGTACGCTCTCCGTTCTCACCGTCCAGGGGGCGGATGTCCGGGCTGGTTTTGGCGTGTTCGAGGCCGCGTTCCCCGGCATCGCCGTCGAGTTGCACAGCTTCTCCTCCGCGTCCATGGCGATCCCCCGCATCAGCCAGGAGCGGGACGCAGGCATCTACTCCCTCGACGCGGCCCTGTTCAGCGTCCAGAGCTTCATCGCGGCGCTCATGCCCGCGGGGGCCTTCGACCCCATCCGGCCGGCCCTTTTCCGGCCAGATGTGGTCGAAGCTAGCGGCTGGCGCGGCGGGTTCGAGGCGGGGTTCATGGACGCGGAGAAGCAGTGGGTCTACAACTGCTTCGCAGACGTGAATCACCAGATATGGATAAATACGGACCTGGCGCCGGAGGGCGAGATCAAGAGCATCCGGGATCTGGCCGAACCCCGCTGGAAGGGGAAGCTGAACTTCGCCGACGTGCGCACCGGCCACATGTTCGTTTGGATGGCAGCCGTTAGGGATCGATATCCCGACGGCGATGATCTGTTGAAGCGGATCCTCGTGGACCAGGAGCCCGCGTACAGCCGGGACGCGCGACAAATTACTGAAACGATGCTTCGGGGGGATCACGCCTTTGCCACCGGCATCAGCCGACCCGTGCTCCGAGAGTTCCAGGAGAAGGGGTTAGGGAGGAACATCAAGGAATTGGCGCTTCCAGATATCCAGGCTGTTGCCACCACTGCCGGGGGGCTCTGGCTGTTCGACCAGGCTCCCCACCCCAACGCGGCGCGACTCTTCGCCAACTGGGCTTTGACCAAAGAGGGGCAGGGAGCGCTTAGCAAGAACACCAGGGAAAATAGCCGGAGGCTCGACGTGGAGCCCGTTGACCGGGCCAGGCTCCCTGACCCGCAGCAGAGCTACTTCATCGCGATGGAAGAAGGGAACATCCAGAAACAGATGGAGGCCCGGAAATTCGCGATGCGGCTGGTGGGGTAGGGCTGCACCACAGAGGGCGCAGAGGACACAGAGAAAGTTTGTTCTTATAATGAGATAGTGCCTCCCGTTGCCAGACGCGCTCCCGATTCTCTGAGTACCTTCCACCCGGCCGTCCGGCGATGGTTCTTGCGGCGGTTCAGGGCACCCTCCGCGCCGCAAGCCCGCGGCTGGCCGGCGGTCCTAGCCGGCCAGGACACCCTCATCGCGGCCCCCACCGGGTCTGGCAAGACACTGGCCGCGTTCCTCTGGTGCCTCGATTCCCTCGTCCGGCAGGGCCTCGCGGGTCAGCTCCGGGACGAGACTCAGGTCCTCTACCTGTCCCCGCTGAAGGCCCTGAGCAACGATGTCCAGAAAAACCTGGCGCAGCCCCTGGAAGAGATCGGCCGAGTCCTAGAGGACATGGGTTTACCCGTGCCCGAGGTGCGGGTTCTGGTTCGAACTGGAGACACGCCGTCTGCCCAGCGCCAGGCCATGGTCCGCAAACCGCCCCACATCCTGGTGACGACGCCCGAGTCGGCGTATATCTTGCTGACCTCCGAACGTGGCCGCGGGATGCTGCGCACGGTGCGGACGGTGATCGTGGACGAGATCCATGCCGTCGCAGGCAGCAAGCGGGGCACGCATCTCGCCTTGAGCCTGGAACGGCTGGAACGCCTGGCCAGCGAGACCGGACCGCGGCCTGTGCGAATCGGACTGTCGGCCACGCAGAAGCCGGTGGAGGAGATCGCCAGGCTCTTGGTGGGGACTAGAGTTCGCCCTCACCCCCTCTCTTCGACGGAGTCTACCCTGAGCCGAGCCGAAGGGCTCAGGGCAGGCTCTCGGATCAAATCGGCGCCTGACCCTCCTTCGACAAGCTCAGGACGGCGTCTCCCAGAGGGAGAGGGAACCTGCACCATCATAGACGAGGGATATCGCCGCACCATGCAGCTGGAGATTGAGCTGCCGGGCAACCCACTGGAGGCGGTCTGCTCTCTCGACACCTGGGAACAGGTCTACAGCCGGTTGGCGGAGCTGGTTACCAGCGAGCGCACCACCCTCATCTTCGTGAATACCCGACGTCTGGGCGAGCGCCTGACTTTCCACCTCGCGAAACGCCTCGGGGACGACCAGGTCACCTCCCATCACGGCAGCCTTTCGAGGGAGCACCGGCTCAAAGCAGAGCAGCGGCTTAAGGCGGGCCAGCTGAGGGCCTTGGTTGCGACAGCCTCGCTCGAGTTAGGGATCGACATCGGGACCGTGGACCTGGTCTGCCAGGTCGGGTCGCCCCGTTCCATTTCCACCTTGCTGCAGCGGGTTGGGCGATCGGGCCACACCCTAGGCGCGACTCCTCGGGGAAAGATCTTTCCCTTGACCAGGGACGAGCTTGTAGAGTGCGCCGCGCTCCTGCTCGAGGTCAAACGGGGCAACCTGGACCGCATCGCGATCCCCGAATGCAGCCTGGACATCCTGGCCCAGCAGATGGTCGCCATGGTGGCGGCGCAAGAGTGGGACGAGGAGGAGCTGTACCAGCTCTGCCGCAGGGCGTACCCCTATCGCGATCTCTCGCGGGAGGACTTCGACGCAGTCGCGCGGCTGCTGGCTGAAGGCTTCTCCAACCGGACGGGCCGTGCGGGGGCTCATCTCCACTACGACGCCGTGAACCGCCGTTTTCGGGCGAGGAAGGGGGCCCGCTTGGCCGCGGTCACCAACGGGGGAGCGATCCCCGACAACGCCGACTATACGGTGTCTCTGGAGCCGGAAAATACCCTAGTAGGGACGGTGAACGAGGACTGGGCTATCGAGAGCCTCCCCGGTGACATCTTCCAGTTGGGTGCGTCCTCGTGGCGGATCATCCGCGTGGAGCCGGGCATTGTTCGGGTGGAGGATGCCCACGGCCAGCCGCCGACCATGCCCTTCTGGCTGGGAGAGGCGCCCGGGCGGACGGACGAGGTCTCGGAAGCGGTATCAATACTCCGACAGCACCTAGGTGAGTTGTTGGACGCCCTCCCTCACCCTAACGCACTCCCCCTGGGGGAGGGGGCAGATGGAAGCCTCCTCCGAGAGAAAGTGGGGGGGCCCGTTTCCTGGTTGATGGAACAAACAGGGGTGAGCGAAGCCACCGCCGTGCAGATTGTCGATTACATAGCTGCGGGCAAACGGGTCCTCGGCGCAGTGCCAACGCAACAGACGCTTGTGCTCGAAAGGTTTTTTGACGAAACCGGGGGTATGCAGCTAGTGCTGCATGCTCCTTTCGGCAGCCGGGTGAACCGGGCCTGGGGGCTCGCCCTGCGCAAACGTTTCTGCCGCACCTTCAATACTGAGCTGCAGGCGGCGGCGAACGAGGACGCCATCGTCCTCTCCCTGGGACCCCAGCACAGCTTTCCCTTGGAGGACGTCTTCTCGTATCTCCATCCGAACTCCGTTCAGGAAGTGTTGCTCCAAGCCCTCCTGGCCTCACCGATGTTTCAGACCCGCTGGCGCTGGAACGTCACACGGGCGCTGTCGGTGCTCCGGTTCCAGGGAGGAAAGAAAGTGCCAATGCCTCTGCAACGCATGAGGTCGGATGACATGCTGGGCGCCGCATTTCCCGACGTTGTCGCCTGCCAAGAGAACTTGGTCGGTCCCCTGGAGCTGCCCGACCACCCCTTGGTACAGCAGACGGTACAGGACTGTCTCTCAGAGGGCATGGACGCGGCGGGCTTGCTGCGCGTCGTCACCGCGATAGCGGAGGGCCGGGTCCACCTCGTGGCGAGGGACACGACGGAACCGTCGGTGTTCGCGCATGAAATCCTCACCGCCCGCCCCTACGCCTTTTTGGACGATGCCCCCTTAGAAGAGCGCCGGACGCAAGCGGTGTACATGAGGAGAGCCGGAGACGTTGCCAACGCAGGCGACTTGGGGCAACTGGACCCCGAGGCGATCGAACGGGTCCGAGAACAGGCATGGCCCGAGGTGGAGAACGAGGACGAGCTGCACGACGCCTTGCTGACGCTGAACTTCTTGACCGAGGAAGAAGGCCGGACCTGGGGTACCTGGTTCGAAGGACTCATGGCGGCCGGTCGCGTCACGAAACTGTACCTCCGCGCGCAGCCGTCCCCGGCGGCTGCCCCAGGAGCTCAGGCGTCCTCGCCGGAGGACCTGGGGGCCTGGGTGGCCGCCGAGCGGATTCCGCTCTTGAGGTCGGCTCTGCCGCAAGCGGTATTCAGTCCACCGGTCACAGTGCCTCAGCGGTTGGCCAGCGCTGTGTTGGAGCCCGAGGCCGCCCTTAGAGAGGTCTTGCGCGGTCGGCTGGAGGCCCTCGGCCCCGTTACCGCCGCGGCACTGGCTGCACCCCTCGCCCTCGGGCCGGAGGCCGTGCTCCCGGCGTTGACGTCCCTGGAAGCCGAAGGCTCTATCTTCCGCGGCCGGTTTACGCCGGCAACACCGAGCCACGACCGTGAGGCAGTGGTTTCCGGCGCAGGAGGGGAAGAGTGGTGCGACCGCCGCCTGCTCGCCCGGATCCACCGCTACACGCTGGACCGGCTGCGACGGGAGATAGAGCCCGTCTCGGCGGCGGAGTTCGTGCGCTTTCTAACTACCTGGCAGCACGTCCACCCTGAGCACCGGTTGGAGGGGACCACTGGGCTCATAGGCGCCTTGGAGTGTCTCCAAGGGTTCGAGGTCCCCGTGACGTCGTGGGAGGAGCAGGTGCTCCCCTCTCGGCTGAACCGCTATAGCCCGACCTGGCTTGAGCAAGTCGGTCTGTCCGGGGAAGTGCTCTGGGCTCGCCTCTACCCGCCAAACGATCCCGAAACCCGGCGCGCCGGCATTGGCCGGACGACGCCCGTAGCCTTGGTGTTTCGAGAGGACCTGGAGTACTACCATCCCGAGCATGTAGGGCAGGCGCCCTCGCCTGCCGGAC
>CAZPYZ010000035.1:9485-14523 GCA_964590215.1 uncultured Dehalococcoidia bacterium
CGGGGCGGGCTATCCCTCAGCAGAACCTCAGCGGGGTCGCGTGGGAGGTCTTGGAACGGCTGGGCGCGCGGGGCGCCTGCTTTTTCCAAGACTTGGTTTCCAGCACGCGCCGGCTGCCGGCAGAGGTGGAAGAGGCGCTCAGGGAGCTGGCGGCCGCAGGGCTGGTCACCTGCGACGGTTTCGCAGGGCTGCTCTCTCTAGTGTCTAAAGCTCGCCGGGACGCTTTGATCCGTTATCATCGGGACCGGCGCGGTGGCGACCGCTGGTCACGTCCTCGCCCAACGGCGCCGGGCCCTGGGGGCCGCTGGTCCCTCCTCTGGGGCTCATTGCCTCTCCCTCAGGGAGATGCCGTCCTGAGTTGCGAGCCTGCCCTGAGCCCTTCGGCTCGGTTCAGGGTAAACTCCGTCGAAGGGAAGGAGGGCCGGGATGAGGGCGGCCAAGTTGCACAGAACCGAGACGCGGCGATCAACCCGGACACCCGACTTGAGTTCCAGGCTCGACAGCTTCTGCGGCGTTGGGGGGTCGTGTTCCCCCGACTCTTGAACCGGGAGTCCCAAGCACCACCCTGGCGGGACCTGGTACGTGTCTACCGGCGCTTGGAGGCGAGAGGTGAGGTGCGGGGTGGCCGCTTTGTGGCCGGTTTTTCAGGAGAGCAATACGCCCTGCCCGATGCGGTCCAGCAGTTGCGGGCGGTCCGGCGGGCTCAGCCCGAGCACGGGACGGTGACGGTCAGCGGCGCCGATCCCTTGAACCTCGTCGGGATCCTTACTCCAGGCCCGCGCGTCCCCGCGGTCCCAGGCAACCGTGTGGTCTACCGGCAGGGGGTACCAGTGAGCGTGACCATCAGCGGGCGAGAGACTTCCCTGGAGCTTCCCCTGCAAGGACAGGCCGGATAGGTGACGCCGGCCGTAGCGGCAAGGATGGGGGCTTCCTCAGCCTCTACTCTCCAATTAACCGGTCGTAGTATCGCCAAGTAGAGTTCATGTAGGTGGCCGCGGCACGGTCCCCACCGCGAGCCGCCTGGGCCCTGAACTCCTCCAGGTCTTCGTCGGGGATAGGCTGCGGTGTCCCCAGCAGCGCGGCCTTGTAATTCATCTCCGCGAGGTCGTTCAGGTTGATGGCCGTGATGGTGGCTTCCTCCACCGTTCGCCCGACGGCGGTGATCCCGTGGCCCCGCATGAGGCAGGCGCGCGCGGTTCCCATGGTCTTCGCGAGCTCCTCCCCCCTTGCATCGCTATTGATGAGGATGCTGCGCGGGTAGAGCGGGATGCCCTCCAGGGCGAACCGGAGCGCGCTGGGGTTGAAGGCTCCAATAACCGGCAGCAGCGGCCTCTCGGCTATGGTAAACGCCACCACCGTTGCTGGGTGGATGTGGATGACACTCTCTAGCTCCGGGCGGGTTCGCAGCATCCAGGTGTGAATGAAGACTTCATTGGGAGACGCCAGATCCTCCCGCCCCTCGACCATTTTGCCGTCCATGTCCACGACGATCAGGTCCTTTGGGGTGGTATAACTCAGCGCTGCTTCGCCAGCGCCCCGACCCTTGATCACTACCCTATCGCCAGAAATGCGGGCACTCACATGCCCCGCGGTCTCCCGGGTAAGTCCCAACCGCCCCAGGATCTCACAGGAGCGGGACACGAGCCTGCGGGCGTCATCTATCGGGATGGGCATCAGCGTCTCCTCACCGCAGGCGACGGGCGCCTGCTCTCATGGTCATGCCAGGCGCCGAACGGCGCCTACCAGCGGGTAATGACGATCTTGCGATCGGTAAAGAAGTCGATGGCCTCCCGGCCCTGCCCGTGGAGCGTCCCAAAGAAGGAGTCCTTCATCCCGCCGAAGGGGAAGAAGGCCATCGGCGCTGGCACGCCGACATTCACCCCGACGTTGCCCGCTCGCACGTGGTAGCGGAACTCCCGGGCGGATTTGCCACTGGTGGTGAAGATACTGGCGGCGTTGCCGTAGGGCAGGTTGTTGATCCGCTGCATCGCATCCTCGAGTCGATCTACGGGCATGAACGCGGCCACTGGGCCGAAGATCTCCTCCCGGGCGATGGCCATCCTCGGGTCCACACGGTCGAACACGCAGGGTCCGACGAAGTAGCCCGGCAACTCCTTCTCGTAGCGGAGGTTGCGGCGGTCCAGGACCAGCTGCGCTCCCTCCTCGATGCCTTTGTCGATATAGCCCTGCACCCGGTCCATGGATCGCTGGGAAATCAGGGGGCCCATCTCAACAGACTCGTCCAACCCATTGCCCACTCGCAGGTTGGCCGCGGCCTCAGTGAGCCGCTCTCGTAGCGGCTCATAAACGACGCCGACGGGAACCACCACGGAGCCTGCCAGGCATCGCTGGCCCGTCGCCCCGAAGATGGACCCCATCATCCCTTCGACGGTCACGTCCAGGTCCGCATCCGGCATGGCGACGAGGAAATTCTTGGCGCCGCCTCCGCACTGGACCCGTTTGCCGTTCTCCGCCGCCTTGGCATAGACGTATCTGGCGACTGCGCTGGAGCCGACGAAGGAGACGCCCACGATATCCGGGCTCTCCAGTAGCCCGTCCACCGCGTCCTTGGCGCCGTGGACGAGGTTCACCACACCCGCAGGGATGCCAGATTCGATGGTTAGCTCGGCGAACCGGGTCTGGGACAGGGGTACTTGTTCCGAAGGCTTGACCACTACAGTGTTGCCGCAGGCGATGGCGTAGGGCACGAACCATAGGGGGACCATGAGCGGGAAGTTGAAGGGCCCGATGACTGCAAACACGCCCAAGGGCTGGCGTACGGCGTCTTCATCAATGCCCCTCGCGATGTCTTCCAGCCCATAGCCCTGCATCAGGGATGGAATTCCCGTCGCCACTTCGACGTTCTCAATGGCCCGCCGCACCTCACCGCGGGCATCGGCGATGGTCTTGCCGTGCTCCTGGGTGATGATCCGGGCTAGCTCTTCGAAGCGGCGCTCCATCAGCTCTTTCAGGGTAAACAGGTAACGGACCCTGGCCAGGGGCGGAGTCTCACGCCAGGCAGGGAACGCTTCTTTGGCCGCCTGCACCGCACTTGAGACATCACCTGGACCCGAGAGCGGGACCTCGGCGATGGGCTGCGCTGTTGCCGGGTTGTCCACCAGCAGGTAGTTCCCGGTCTCCGGCTCGACCCACTGACCGCCAATGAGGTTCTTCAAGCGGCCGTAATGTTGTTTGACTTCGGGTAATTGAGCCAAAGGGTTGACTCCTGAAGTGAGGAAAGTTCGGTAGGAGAGGGGTGGCCCTAACCTCCTACCTTCCTCACTTCCTCCCCGGGTGCAACATCGTCTCGTAGTTAATGCCCATGACCTCCGTGACGGCCTTCCCTGCGAGGACGTCCTTGGTCATCAGAGCCTCTCGGCCTGCGATGTCCTCCGCGGCCGCGATGATCTCCTCTGCCTTCGCCGCGGGGAGGAACAGGACGCCACTCCAATCGGCCAGGACGACGTCGCCAGGTGCCACCGTGATGCCGTTTCCCACGGTAATGGGCTCGTTGAAGGACTCTTCCACGATGCGGTTGCGGGCGGTTTGGGGAGTCGCGGAGCGGGCGTAGACCGGGAAGCCGATGTCCCGGCTTTCATCAATGTCTCGCGCGGGGCCGTCCACAATGACCCCGGCGATGCCCTTGACCTTGGCGGCGTTAGAGAGGATGCCACCCCATCCCGCGGCCCCTTCCACGTCACGATTCTGGACCACGATGACGTCCCCTGGATTGCCGGCCATGATGGCCGCGGTTCCGAGGTGACGGACGGACGTCTCGTTTCCGGTGCGCTTCACCAGTTTCACGGTGACGGCCCGGCCGGCTATACGGGGGCATTGCCACTGGGGCCGGAGGCCGAGGACGGCCCCGGAGACTCCCAGGCGGTCCATCGCATCGGACACGGCGCAGGTGTCCAGCTTCATAAGGCGTTGAACCAACGGATCGAGGGCCAAGGGCGGACTCCTTCAGTCGTTGTCCCCTCTCCCTCTGGGAGAGGGTTAGGGTGAGGGCGTGGGAAGTATAATCCGTCGGTGACTGAGAACGCTAGGAGCACACCGAATGGCTGAGCATGCAATGATGGGCCCCGGACGGGGCAGACTGCAGGGCAAGGTCGCCATCGTGACCGGGGCAGACAGCGGCATCGGGCGCGCCACGTCCCGGCTCTTCGCACGGGAAGGTGCGAGGGTCGTGTGCGTGGACATCCAGGAGTCGGGGAACCCACGAGTGGACCGGTTGATCCGGGATGAAGGGGGAGAGGCCGCCTTCTTGCAGGCGGACGTCAGCCAGCGGTCCGGATGCGACAGGATGGTCGACGCCGCGATCCGGGAGTTCGGCGGGCTGGACATCCTGTTCAACAACGCCGGAAGCGGGCTGCGGGCGCATCTCCACGAGTTCACCGATGAGCAGTGGGACTGGAACATCGGGCTGAACCTCGGCGGGGTCTACCACGGTGTCAGGGCATCCCTGCCTCACTTCATGGCCCAGGGCAAGGGAAACATCGTAAGCACCGCATCGTCGTTGGGGGTGCTGGCCTCGGAACGCTATCCCGCCTATTGCGCCAGCAAAGCGGCCATCATCATGCTTACCAAGCAGCTGGCGCTGGACTACGGTCCCGGCATCCGGGTTAACTGCGTCTGCCCGGGGCCCATCGTGACCGCCCGTTTCCGGGGTTACCCGCCCAAAGCACAGTATCCCGATGGGATGACGGAGGAGCAGGTCGCCGGAATGGGGGGATCGGTCAAGGGCCTGCACCGTGCCGGGTGGCCCGAGGAGGTGGCGTACTGTGTGCTGTTTCTGGCGTCTGATGAGTCGTCCTTCGTAACGGGGCATGCCCTTGTTGTCGATGGTGGGCAGACCTTGGATGCGTAGTGAACGCTGATCCGAGCCACGAGCGTCAGCGAGTGCAGCAATGCAACCCGACCAGCCCTGGGTCCAGGATACCCGTTGACGGCTGACCGGGCTGGGGTGGGCGGTTTCGGGCCCTTCCTCACGGTCGGGGCTCGGATGCCCGTCAGCGAGCGTGACACGACGGACGCCAGT
>CAZPYZ010000036.1:0-14513 GCA_964590215.1 uncultured Dehalococcoidia bacterium
GGTCATGGGTATCTCGGAGCAGGTGTCTGTCTTCGACCACGGCATCAAGATAGCCGAGGGCCCCCCAGCGTCGGTGCAGCGGGATCCGCACGTGATAGAGGCCTATCTGGGGAGGGCGGCCACGGCGTGAGCCTTTCCCCTGCCCTTTGGGTCACACGCGTGCCCTCGCTAGGAATGCCGAAAATCGGCGTACGCTTTGCCCAAGGCTGTAGGGGGAGGCGGCGGGTGATGCGAGAGCGCCGTTGTGCGGTAGGGCCGGGCGGGACCCCTGACCGTTGGCACGTGACGCGCCGAAAACCGTTATTCCGTGCGATGCTCGACCCCTTCGCGCGGTTCGGCAGTCCCCGCGGGGCCGTCGCAATCGGTTCTCGCCCGCTAGTGCGCGCGGAGAATGAAGGCGGGAATTCACCCTGAGCGAAGTCGACGGGGCTCCTTGCGATGACACTTCCGGCGCCTCTTCTAGAGCTCCAGGACATCCATACGTACTTTGGGCACGTCCACGTCTTGAAAGGCGTCTCCTTGAAAGTGGGAGCTGGCGAGATAGTTACCCTCATCGGCGCCAATGGAGCGGGCAAAACCACCACCCTTCGCACCATTTCCGGCCTTGTTCGTCCGCGGACCGGGACCGTCAGCCTGGAAGGCCAGCGCATCGATCACCTTCCGGCACACCACATCGTCGAGCTTGGGGTCTGCCAGGCCCCTGAAGGTCGCCGCATCTTTCCGCGCATGACCGTCCTGGAGAACCTTCAGATGGGCGCCTACACCCGCCGCGACGGCGCCGTCGAAGACGATCTAGAGCGTGTCTTCGCCTTGTTCCCCGCGCTGAAGGAACGCAGAGCGCAGCCGGGGGGGACCCTTTCAGGCGGCGAGCAGCAGATGCTCGCCATAGGCCGGGCTTTGATGGCCCGGCCCCGGGTCCTGCTCCTGGACGAGCCCTCCCTCGGCCTCGCCCCTATGCTGGTGGAGGTGATTTTCCAGACGATCCGCGACATCAACCAGCAGGGAGGCACCATCCTCCTTGTTGAGCAGAACGCCCGTATGGCCCTCCACGTCGCTCACCAGGGCTATGTGCTTGAGACCGGCAGCATCGTGCTTCACGATACCGCCGCCTCTCTGGCCCGGAACGAGCTGGTGCAGAAGGCGTACCTGGGGATCGAGTGAGGGTTTGCTTGCCACGGGCGGCGAACAGCTGGCCCTGTACAGTGCAAAGCACACGGCGCTACGGACCTGGAGGCTGACCATGACCCAGCTGCGGTGGACCGGCAAACACTTGGAATCTCTTCCCCTCAATGAGGGCAAGCGCTACGAGATCATCGACGGGGAGCTCTATGTGACCACCCAGCCATCCTTCGAACACCAGTCGGTATGTTTGCGCGCGGACTCAGCTCTCGTCGTCTGGGATATCACCAGTCAGTTGCTTGCCCCTGGCATCATCTTTCCGGATGACGACGACGTGGCGCCGGATCTGGTCTGGGTGAGCCGGGAGCGTTTACCAGGGTTGCTTGGTCCGGACCGAAAGCTTCACGCGGCCCCGGACCTCGTTATGGAAGTTCTTTCACTGGAACCAGACAACGAACGCCGGGACCGCGAGGTGAAGCTAAGACTGTACAGCCAGCGTGGGGTAAAGGAATACTGGATCGTCGACTGGGAGAACCGCCAAATGGAGACCTACCGGCGAGAGAACGCTGCCCTCGCGCTGGTCGCCACCCTGACCGATGCGGACACAATCCAGTCCCCCTTGCTGTCGGGATTTTCCCTGCCCGTACGGGACCTGTTCGTGGACCTCACATTGGTCTAGCGGAGGAACTCGATAGAGCAGATTCCAGCCGCGTCGATTTTTTCTAGCTCGGTCCGGTCGGTCGTTACAAGTGTGCCATTCACCTGGATCGCGAGCGCAACACCGAACACATCGCCGAGGGCAATCGGCGTTTGCTCAGCCTTCAACCGGGCGGCTGTCGCAAGGAAGGCATCTTCCATGGTGCGCCTAACTTCTGTCCGCGTGGCCGCGAGGCGCTCCTGCGCGGTTTGAAGCGCCGCGGGACTGATCCGCTGGAAATGATAGAGATCTCAACCAAGTTCACCGCATGGACCAGCACGTCATCGGCACCCGCGAGGATATCCCGAACCCGTTCCCACCCGGTCTCTCGCTTTAGCCAGCAGATGATGGCGCTGGCATCCAACACCCAAGTCACAGTCCCAGGGCTTTGTCACGCCTCTGGTCGTCCTCGCGACGTTCGGCTAGAAATTCCTCCACGGCGCCCCCGACGCCTCGGAGAGCCCCCGCGCCCGCGTCCGCAGCCGCACGCCGTTCCTCTGGGGTCATCTCTCGGCGAGTGGGTTCCAGGGTAACCGTAACGTTGACCTCGCCCGTCGGAGCATCATCCGGCAGTGTTATGCGGAGAATGCGGTCTTTCCCTATCCGCGTTTTCGTCCGTATGACTTTCATGGCCCTATCTTAGCCCAAGCCGTCCGAAGCAACCTCGGTGTTTGACGCTCCCGAACGGCGCTGGGTATCCTGACCCCAACAGGAGGAACCGGACCCATGGCACGCGACTACAAGATCATCTCCGCAGACTCCCACCTTGAAGTAGACCCCGCTCGGTGGGTGCAACACATCCCCGAGAAGTACCGGGACCGCGCCCCGCGTCGGGTCAGGACCGAGACCGGCGGTGACGCCATCCTTATCGAGGGCGCGACCATCCGCGAGGTGCCCTCGGACCTGTACGGCGGGAAGGGCCGGGACCGATGGCGGCCCTTCGGCCAGCGCTACGAGGACACGCCCGGCACCGGACCCGGCGAACAGCGGGTCTGGGAGATGGACCAGGACGGCATCGACGCCGAGGTCATGTACCCCGCCCAGGCCAGCGGGCCCAACTTCTGGCGCAATATCAAGGACGACGCGCCCTACCTGGCCGTCATCCGGGGCTACAACGAATGGCTAGCCCAGGAGTACTGCTCCGTCGCCCCCGACCGGCTCATTGGGCTCGGCATCATTCCGATGACCAACATCGAGGACGCCGTAGCGGAGTTGGAATACTCCAAGCGCATGGGGTTCAAAGGCGTGCTCTTGAGCGCCTTCCCCAGCAACAAGCCCTACCCCAGCCCGGAAGACGACCGGTTCTGGGCTGCCGCCCTCGACCTCCAGATGCCGGTCACGGTGCACATCGAGTTGAACCGGAGCGGCCCCCGTTCTGGGCCCATGATGCCGAAGCAGCTGACCCAGGCAGACGTGGGCGCGCAGGTGGACTATCCTGGCCAGGTCTCCCGCTTCTACCGGGTGGGTGGCCTGAACGCGGTCCAGTGGATTCTCGATGGGACCTTCGACCGCTTCCCGCACCTGCGGATCTACTTCGCCGAGACCCACTGCGGCTGGATCCCCATCTTCTACCACATGTCCGACCTGCGCTATAGCCGGCACCACTGGTGGGCCGAGGCCCTCGCAGGATACAAGCCGCTGAAGATGCGGCCCAGCGAGTACATGCGGGAACACTGCTATTGGGGCTTCTTGGATGATCCCATCGGCGTGGAAATGCGGCACCACATTCGGGTGGACAGGATGATGTGGGCCACTGACTTTCCCCACCAGGAGTCGGAGTGGCCTCACTCCACCGACGTCATCGACAAGATCATGCAGGGCGTCCCCGAAGACGAGAAGTACCTCATGGTTGCCGGGAACTGCATCGAGTTCTTCAAGCTGAACGGCGGTGAGGCTGGTGAGCGGACAGCGGGGGCAGCCGCTTCGGCGCGATAACGCAGTCAACGCGGAGTGCGCAGAGGACGCGGAGATTCTAGAATTTCCCCTTCCGCGTCCTCTGCGTTCTCTGCGTTAAGAAAGGTGTGGGGGATGCGTATCCACTGGTTCCACCTCATGCCCTACCAGGACCTGCCGGAGGACTTCTCCTCCCGCTATCACAGCGTCTGGGTGGACGTGCCTAGCGATCTATTTGACCCCGCCAATGCCCACCGCTACTACAACGAATACCTCGATGAGTTGGAGTTCGCGGACCAAACCGGGTTCGACGGGATTTGCGTCAACGAGCATCACCAGAACGCCTATGGCCTGATGCCGTCGCCGAACCTGATGGCAGCGGCGCTGGCTCGGCGCACGTCCAACGCCGCGCTGGTGGTCATGGGGAACAGCCTCGCCCTGTACAACCCGCCCATCAGAGTGGCGGAGGAGTTCGCGATGCTGGACTGCCTCAGCGGTGGCCGGCTGGTGGCAGGGTTTCCTGTGGGGACCTCCCAGGACACCACCTACGGATACGGCCAGACGCCCGTGACCTTGCGGGAGAAATACGATGAAGCCCACCGCCTCGTGATACAGGCCTGGACCAGACCGGAGGTCTTCCACTTCAATGGCAAGTACACACAGCTGCGGTACGTGAACATTTGGCCGCGCCCGCTCCAGAAACCGCACCCCCCCGTTTGGATCCCCGGCAGCGGGAGCCTGGAGACGTGGCAGTGGGTGGCCGAGCGAGACTACGTGTACTGCTACCTCAGCTACTCCGGCTACAAGCGCGGCCAGAGAGTCCTGGACGGCTACTGGGAGGTCTGTGACAAGCTGGGCGTGGACCGCAATCCCTACCGGGCCGGCTTCCTGCAACTGGTGGTAGTGGCCGATACCGACGCCGAGGCGGAGCGGGAGTACCTGCCCCACATCCGTTACTTCTACGACAAGTGCCTGCACGTTTACCCGGCCTTCGCCGACGCACCGGGCTATCGGAGCATCGCTTCTCTTCAATCAGGGCTCGTGACGGGCGGAGCGGTGGGCCGGCCGGCAGAGGTGCGGGCCTCTATGACCTGGAAGGAGTTCGTGGAGGAAGGCTACCTGGTGGCCGGCAGCCCGGCCACTGTACGGGACCAGATGAAGGATCTCATCAAGGACCTGAACGTGGGACACCTGATGGTACTCATGCAGATCGGCAACATGCCGAAGGAGAAGACCCTGCGGAGCACCGAGCTGTTCGCCCAGGAAGTGCTTCCACACCTGAGGAGCATGTGGCCGGAGTGGGAGGACCGTTGGTACCCGCGGCCCGTCACTGCCGTCGCAGGCTAACCGAGCCCCGACCGTGAGGGAGGGACGTCTCGGGATGCCGTCCAGCGCCGTGGCAAAGACCGAAACCGTCTGGCTCCGGAACCGCATGTTCCGCATCCAGGTTTGGGAAAAGGGGTCCGGGCGCCCTCTCCTGTTCCTGCATGGCGGGTCAGGCCTCCAGGAGTGGCCTTCGTGGCTCGACCCCTTTGCCGAGCGCTTCCGGGTGATCGCGCCGCAGCATCCGGGCTTTGGAGAGTCCACGGGTCTGGAGCACTTGGACGACTTCGTGGATCTCGCCCTGTACTACCTGGACTTCATAGAAGAACTGGGGCTGGATCGTCCCGACATCATCGGTCAGTCCTTCGGCGGCAACATCGCCGCGGAGATAGCCGCCGTCGGGACGCGCCACGTCGGCAAGCTGGTCCTGGTCGCGCCCACTGGCCTCTGGTCGGACGACGAGCCCGCAGCCGATTGGTTCGTAATGGGGCGGGAGGAGTACCTGAGGGCGGTCTGGTACGACCCTGAGGCCGCTCTTGCCAAGGGGTGGGCCTCAGAGCCGCAAGACCGGGAGGAGCGGGCCAGGCAGAACCTGGAACGGGCCCAGCGCGGCGCCGCCGAGGGCAAATTCCTTTGGCCCATTCCCGACAAGGGGCTCAAGAAGCGGATCCACCGCATCAAGGCGCCCACCCTGCTGGTGTGGGGCGTCTCCGATGGCCTCGTACCACCCTCCTACGGGCGGCTGTTCCAGCAGTCCATAGCGGGGTCCCGCCTCGTCATGATCCCCGAAGCGGGACACCGGCCGATGATAGAGCAACCGGAAGCGTTCCGGGAGGCAGTGCTGGCGTTCTTGCAGAATTGAGCGGGGCTACTTCTTCCGGCGATAGTGGGCAGTCATGAACTGCACCCACTTCCCGTCGTCGCCCAGCACCCGGGACCGGAGGATGCGGTGGTCGGGGCCGGCGAGCTCGTGGATGTCCTGGCACTTCGCCGTACCGTCCCCCGACATGCTCGGTCCTTCGCAGTCGAGGGTTAGGACCTTCTCCGCGGTGTCCAGGGAGCCTTCGTACACCCAAAGCTGGGTCATCATGGCGCCGACCCAGGATCCCACGAACTTGTTCTTCTGCGGGTCGTAGCCAAGAGTCGTCATGCTCCTTGCGGTCTCGCCGCCGGGCAGCTCCATCTCACCCTCACCGACTATCCAGAGGTCGCCGGTGGTCCGGACGCGCTCGGACCCCTTGGACCTATGGGAAAGCTGGTCTGGGCCCACCATACATTCACTTTCGTAGGTCCATTCCCCGACGACCTTCTGAAGCCAGCGGTGCTCTTTCTACGGTTCGGTCTTTCCGATCTCTTCATCTTCCTTTTTTGGCCGCGAGGGCGTAGTGCTCTTCGGGGGGCATGCTTTAACGGCGGTCGGGACGAGCAGGCCGCGAGCGCTTGTCCGGCGGGGACCGGAGGTCCGCCGCCCCAACCATGCTCCCGACCAAGTAACCTTCTCCTAACCTACGCTTTCGCGTCCGGCGGTAATAGTCGCCGCAGGTCCGGGAGCCCGCCGATGATGGCGTCGGGCAGGGCCGATGAGCCGACGGGTACGCCCATCCCAGCGCGATCCACCCAGACGCCCTTCAGGCCCAGGACCTGCGGTGCGGCCACGTCGAACTCCAGGTTGTCCCCCACGAACCAACTTTCCTGTGGGGCCACGCCCATGACCCTCATGGTCGCCTGGTAGACCTCCGGCGCCGGTTTCCCGAGGCCGAACTCGCCCTCGATCTGGATGTGTCCGAAGTAGCCGGCCAGGTTGAACCGTTCGATCTTAGTCCGTTGCAGGGCCCCTGCGCCGTTGGTAACCAAGGCTAGGGCGATGTTCCGGTCTTGTAGTTCCTGCAGTGTCTCCACCGCCCCAGGAAGCGGGACGATCCCTTCCTCACGCAAGTCCCGGTATCGGTCTGAGATGCGGCGGGCGAGCCCGTCTTGCCGGTGGCCCAGCCTCTCGAGCGCGATATCCACGATCCGTGCGCTTGCCGCACGCAGGTCGGCCCGCCCCTCGCGGTGACGAGCCGCGTCAGACCAGTACCAGTCTCGTACCTCATGAACGGTTGACAGCAACGGCTGCTGGGGCAGGTCCGCCAGCTTGCAGGCTTCCTCCCACGCCGAGTTAACGTTGCTGCTGTCGTCCAGGATGGTGTCATCCAGGTCGATGAGCATCGCCTTGGGGAGACAGAGGTTCATGGCTTCCTCGCCACGACGATCAGCTCACCGGGGATCCTTGCACCGACGGGACTCTTGTCAAAGCCGCCGTAAATCGCCTCCAGTTCGAAGCCGGCGCGGGCGATGAGGTGCTCCAGCTCGTAGCGGAAGAAGTAACGCATTGGGTTCTTCCACAACCGCTGTTCAATCCGTCCGTCCGGATAGGTCACGTAGTGGGGGATCTCGACGTCCATGATCTGGTTGGCATAGTCGATGCCACCGTACCGATGTTTCCGGATGACGGTGCTTCCATTGGGCATCCGGAACGGGGGGTCCTCGGTGACCTCCTCCCCGATCCTGGGATCGGCCAGCCGGGCCAGGCTCGGGTCGAACACGTCCAGGGCTAAGGTGCCGCCCGGCTGGAGGTGTTCCCGGATGCAGGCGAGGCACGAGAGCTGGTGGTCCACCGTCAGCAGGTGCTGGAACGGCCGGAACGGCATCGTTGCCACGCGGAACCGCCGGTCCAGTTTGAAGTCGCGCATATCGGCGGACTCCAACCTCACGCGCTGCTGCACCTCCCGCGGCTCCTTGCCCAGCCGCTCCTGGCACAATCCCAGCATCCCCTCGGACCGGTCCAACCCCGTGATCTCGATCCCCTCCCGTGCAGTTGGCACCAGTACCCGCCCCGTCCCGCACCCCAGCTCCAGCACCGGTCCGCCGGTCTCCTTAGCGAGCCCAACGTAGAAGTCTACGTCTGGACGCCCCTGGTAGACGGAGACGTGATCGTAGCACTGCGCGAACGCGCCGTATTCATCTTCAGTCATGCGATCCCCGACGTTAAGAGGCGGGGGACAAGCCGGACACGCCCCCGCCCTACGGGTAAATGGTGAAATCTGCGCAATCTGTGGATAACGTCAAGAGGGGGGCGGGGAGGCAGCGCGGGAGGCAGAGGTCACCCCCTGCACGCCCTCGATGCGCGCGAGGACCCGGCTGAGCTGGCCCATCCCGGTCGTCTCCATGGTGAGCAGGAACTGCGCCGTCCCGTCCGGCAGGGCTTTCTGGTAGGTCTGGATGATGTTGATCCCCTCAGAAGAAACCACGCTGGCGATGTCCCGCAGCAGCCCGACCCTATCCACGGCATTGATTTGAACCGGCACCGCGTAGCGCCGGTCGCCGTCGCCCCAATCCACCTTCACCAGCCTGTCCCGGTCCTCGATGTTTACCACGTTGGGGCAATCGACCCGGTGCACGGTGACCCCGCGGGTGCGGGTAATGAACCCCACAATGGCATCGCCAGGCACGGGGTGGCAGCAGGTGGCCATGCTGCTCAGCAGGCCCCCCACCCCCATCACCCGGATACCCGTCGCGGACGATGGCCCTATCGGCGCCGTCGGCGCACTCACCATCAGGGGGCGTTCAGGCTCTTGCACCCCCGCGAGGCGGTTGGCGATGGTTGTCGTGCTCACGTCGCCATAGCCCACCGCTGCCAGGAAGGGCTCCACCCCTTCGTATTTGAGGAGCTTTGCCACCTCATCGTCGGAAACCGCCAGCCCCAAGCGGGCGACCTCCCGCCGCACCACCTCCCTGCCCCGGTCGATGGCCTCGCCCCGCTCCTGACGCCGGAACCACTGCCGGATCTTCTCTCGAGCGTGGGTGCTGCGGATATACCCCAGTTCCGGATTGAGCCAGTCTAGCCGTGGGCCCCGGTCCCCCTTGCCCGCGACGATCTCGATCATGTCGCCGGTCTTCAAGGTGTAGTTCAGCGGAACCAGCCGGCCATTCACCTTGGCCCCCACGCATTTGTGCCCGAGATCGGTGTGGACCCGATACGCGAAGTCCACAGGCGTTGCGGCGGCTGGAAGGTCCTTGATCTCTCCCTTGGGCGTATAGACAAAGACGCGGTCTGTGAACAGGTCGGTCTTGACGGACTCGACGAACTCTTCGGCGCCCTGAAGGTCCCGCTGCCACTCCAACAACTGGCGCAGCCAAGTGAGCCGCTCCTCCAGCTTCACGTCACGGCTGCTCCCCTCCTTGTACCGCCAGTGCGCCGCCACGCCATACTCTGAGACCCGATGCATCTCGTGGGTCCGGATCTGGACCTCCAGCGGCTGGCCCTTCTCCGCCATGATCGTGGTATGGAGGGACTGGTAGCCGCTGTCCTTGGGCATGGAGATATAGTCGTCGAAGGTGCCCGGCAGAGGACGCCACAGGTTGTGAATAACCCCCAGAGCGCTGTAGCAGTCCGGGAGTGACTCGACGAGCACTCGCAACGCTAGCAGGTCATAGATCTCCTGGATGTCGCGGCCCTGCGCGGCGTACTTGAGTTGCTTTTGGTAGATGCTGTAGATGTGCTTCGGCCTGCCGGAGACCTCCGCTTTGATGCCCCCTCGCTGCAGCTCACCTTCCAGGAGTTCCTTGGCCTTCTCGATGTAGGCTTCTCGCGTCCGTCGGGTGCTGGCCAGCAGCCCCGCGATCTCCTTGTACTTCTCCGGCTCAAGGTGGTGGAACGAGAGGTCTTCCAGTTCCCACTTGAACTGCCAGATGCCGAGGCGGGTCGCCAGGGGGGCGTAGATCTCCATCGTCTCCCGCGCGATCCGCCGGCGTTTGTCAGGAGTGAACGGCTGAAGAGTGCGCATGTTGTGGAGGCGGTCGGCCAGCTTGATGATGACCACCCGCACATCTTCAGCCATCGCCAGGAGCATCTTGCGCAGGTTTTCAGCTTGGCTGGGCGTTCCCGCTGGACGTCGCCGGCCGTCGACTTCTTCCTGCCATTCAAGCTGTCCTAGCTTGGTGACGCCGTCCACGAGCTTCCTGGCCTGGGGTCCGTACCGTTCCTCGATCTCCTCCAGGGTGACGCCACAGTCCTCGACGACGTCATGGAGCAAAGCGGCCAGGATGGTGCTCACATCCATCCGGAGGTCGGCGACCAAGGCCGCAACGCTCAAGGGATGGGAGACGTAGGGCTCACCCGATTTGCGAAACTGTCCCTCATGGGCCTGCCGAGCGAAGACGTAGGCGGACTCCACCTGCCCCCTTCGCTCCGGGGGCAGATAGTCGATCTTCTGCAGCAAATCGACTACTTGCTTATCTATTCCCCTGGTGGGCCCCTGGACGTTGGTTGTTGCCATCACGGCTCTTTGGAGGTTTGGTGTACGCGCTGCTATGGCATACCGCCCGCCGACAAGTAGAGACAGTATAGGCGCCGCTTTCTGAGGGTGCAATCTACACCTATCGCTCAGGGTGTAATGGGGTGGGTGTTGTCTATGGCTCGTCAGGAGCGTCTGCTACACTGATCTCCGGCCATGCCGTTCCGAGCCCCCCGTGGCACCGTCGACATCCTACCCGAGCAGCAGCCCTACTGGCGCCACGTGATCCAGGCGGCGGAACGGCTCTCGCGGCTCTACGGTTACCAGCGTATCGACACACCGGTATTCGAGGATGCAGGGCTCTTCCAACGCAGCGTTGGAGAGGCGACGGACATCGTCGAGAAGGAGACGTACACCTTCGAGGACCGAGGTGGCGACCTCGTCACCCTTCGCCCCGAGGGAACGGCGGGCGTCTGCCGGGCCTACCTGGAACGGGGGATGCACAATCTCCCGCAGCCGGTCAAGCTCTACTACATCGGGCCCTTCTTCCGCTACGAGCGGCCCCAGGCGGGCCGCTTTCGACAGTTGCACCAGTTCGGGTATGAAGCCTTGGGGGAGCAGGATCCCGCGGTGGACGCCGAGGTGGTGGCGCTGGCGTGGCAGTTGTACCAGGATCTCGGGATCGATGGGCTCACCTGCGCCCTCAACAGCATCGGAGACCCTAGCTGCCGGCCCCGCTATCTTCGAGCGCTTCAGTCCTATTACCGGGAGCGCGCTTCAGCCCTTTGCCATGATTGCCAGGTCCGGCTCGAGCGGAATCCCCTCCGCCTGCTGGACTGCAAGCAGCCTCAGGATCAGGAGGCCATCGCGGCAGCGCCGAAGACGACAGAGTATTTGTGCGATGAGTGCGGAACGCACTTCGAAGCGGTTCGGGACTACCTGGACAGTCTCGGCATCCCGTACCATCTCGAGCACCGCCTGGTGCGCGGACTCGACTACTACACTAAGACCGTCTTTGAAATCATGCCCGTCGGAGGAGGTTCCCAGAGCACCGTCGGCGGCGGGGGCCGTTACGACGGTCTCATTGAAGCGTTAGGGGGCAGGCCTACCCCCGGGATCGGCTTCGCGACGGGCGTCGAGCGCATCGTCATGAACCTGCAAAAGCAGGGGGCCACCGTGGCCGATGCGTCCGCTCCGGTAGTCTATGTCGCGCCGGTCGGGGAGGTCGCCCGGCGCAAAGCGGTGCAACTGCTGCAGGAACTGCGCGTCGCCGGCGTTCCCGCGACGATGGGCGTCGGGGAGAGAAGTTTGCGTGCGCAGTTGCGGCACGCGAACAGCCTGGGCGCTGCCTACACCGCCATCCTCGGCGAGGATGAGCTTCGGAACGGGACCGTTACCCTGCGTCGGATGGGCGATGGGGAGCAGGAAGCGGTGATTATTGACCAACTGATGGAGCGGCTTCGCTGACCTTCTGGCGGTAATAGTCAGCCGTTTCACGCTCCAGCCAGATCAGGAGTTCCAAGATCCGAACCAGACTCAAAGCGTACCCCTGACTGTTAAGGGAATCCTGTAGTTCGGTCAACCGCGGCCTGCACGTTTCCTAGGTCCGCCCGAAAACGCTCTATGACCTCCATGGCAACGGGTGCGGCAGTGGCACTGGGCGGGCCAGCATTACCGGGTCCTCACATTGTTTGAGTCTTGAGACGATGCTTTCCTCTTTGCACCGTGTGGCTCCCGTTCGCCTCTGCCGGCGTACTCGGCTTCCTATGCCCACGCCTTGATCGTTCAATGAGATCCAGAAAATCTGACTCAGTCGAAAGGCTGAGGAAGTCAACATCCACTCCCGAAATCGGGACCAAGGCAGCGACCGGCTTTCCGCGGCTGGTCACGACGATGGGAGCGTCTCCAATCCTTGCGGCGTACTCCCGCAGTGAGGCGGTAGCCTCGGTGATCTTGACGGTCGGTAAGAACCAGAACTTCTTATCGCCGACACGGAGGTAGTATTCCGGCGGGTCTATGACGACTGGCATCGGACCCTCCACTTACTTCTCGAGACCCAGCCGTCGCCACATCTCATCCGCTGGAATCGTCAGCCCGGCAGCGTGCTGTTCGTCCGAGTGTTCAAGCACATCCAGAAAATCTGGGTCGGTGTGAATGCTCACGGACTCTAAGTCCACTCCCTGTAGCGGAACCAGCGCGAGAACAGGCTTCCCTTTGTCCGTGACGATCAACGGTGCGCCGTCTAGGTGTTTGACGTAGTCTTTCAACGGTCCATCAGCATCGGCGATCTTGAGCTTCTTCATAAAGGCAGTTCCTCCCCACCGGCGTACGTCTTCTCCCTGTCCTTGACGCCGATCCCTCGGATGATGACGACCGGCTCAGGTTCATCAATCACATCGTAGTAGACGCGGAACGCTCCGACTCTTAATTCCCACTCAGCCACCTGGTTTGGTCGCAGCCGCTTGCGATTCCTCGTTTGCACCGCCGGCTCGCTGGTCAGTTGGACGTCCATCGCTCGCCTAACTCTTCGTCGCTCTCCCGCAGTCAGGGTCTCGAAGTGCGCTGCGGTGGCGTGTGCGAACTCAATACGATAGGCCAAACCCTTACGCTGACACCTTCACTCCCGCCACCTGCCGCGCGATGAACCCCTTCATCACCTCAAGCGCCCGGTCCGTGTCGGCGCTGGCCTGGCGCATGAAGCCGTGGGGGGCGCCGGGGAACCACTCGATCTCGATGGAACCGCCGGCCCTCTTGTAGGACTGGAAGAAGCGCTCGGGAATCTTCTTGGGGACGTTGTTGTCGGGGTAGCCCTGGATGATGAGCGCCGGTGGGAGCTCAACCTTCTCCCCGCGGTCGAGAACGAGCTGCGGGTTCCCCTCCTTCATCGCCTCTTCCGAGCGGAAATACCCCTCCGTGGACTTGGCGAGGTGTGCGCCAGAGCCGGCGCCGCCGCGGGCTGCACCATCGTCTCTCAGCGGCTTTGCGTACTGGTAGCGGGCCCAGGAGTCCAGGACCCCCCAACACAGGAGTACGTAGGAAGCGCGGGCGTCGCCGGGGAAAGGCAGCGCGTTGTAGCGCGGGTCCTCCGGCTTCATCGCGCTCAAGAGCAGCGTGTGGGCTCCGCTGGAGGTCCCCATCGCTCCCAACCCCGCCGCGGTCGCATTGAACTCTCCGGCATGGGCCTTGGTCCAGCGGGTCGCGAGGTTCACGTCCTGCACCTGGGCTGGATAGGGATGATCGAAGCCCAGGCGGAAGTCCATGGCGAACACGGCCAGACCCGAGGCCGCCAGCCCCCGGTCCGCTCGCTCGTTCTGCGTCCGGTCCCCGCCGGTCCAGGCGCCCCCATGGACGTCCATGAGGATGGGGAACGGTCCCGGGCCCTGGGGCTGGTAGATCCGCATCAGCCAGCCCGGCTGGTACTCGACCTCCACGGTGGCGATGTCGTAGTGGGCGTTGGGATCGTAGGTGATGGCGGACGTTGTAGTCATAGCGTGCTCCTTACCGATGCGTAATACGCAATACATAGACCGCCCGTCACGCATCACGCATTACGTATCAGGCTTCAAATACGCCCCCAAGGGGTCCAGCCGGTGCAGCGTGACCAGCTCTTCCTCCGTCGGCGGGTCGATCACACGCACCTCCGGCGCTACACGCAGGTCCCAACCGGTGTTGGCCTGCACCTCCTCCACTGTCACGCCAGGGTACAGCGCGTCCAGGTAAGCTTCGCATGTTCCGGAACGGCCCCCGTCCGGCGTGTCGAACCGCAGGATGCCCAGTGTGGTGACGATGACGTTGGGCCCCTGGGGCCAGAGCCCCGCGCGCTCCCGCGCACCCGGACCATCGATGTAGCCGGGGCTGGTGATGAAATCGACCCGCGGCTTGAAGCGCCGCTTCTCGTGAGGCACTACCCAGAGGACCGCGGGGGCGCAGCAGGCGACGTCCATGTTGCCGCCGATCCCGCCGATGCGCTGCACCGGCTTGTTGTAGTCCCCCACCACCACGGTGTTCCCGTTCCCGAAGCGGTCGATCTGGCCGATGGGGAGGCACGCTAGCTTGTAGAGCTGCTGGCCCTGCACCCCGGCAGCCAGGCTCTCGGTCATGTCCCCGCAAAAAGCGGCGCCCCGGTACATCACCGGGTCAGTCACCTGGCTCGGCGCGCGCTGAATATCCTCGGGGATCTCCCAGTCCACCACGCCCCCCTCGGT
>CAZPYZ010000037.1:0-14489 GCA_964590215.1 uncultured Dehalococcoidia bacterium
GCCCATCGACAAACGGCGCAAAGAGCGGCGTGTGGTAGGCCCGATCGAAGGGAACGCCGATCAACTCACCGGTATTCCGGTAGGTCCAGCCGTGGTACGCGCAGCGGAAGTGAGTGGAATTCCCGCTCTCCATCTGGCAGACCGTCGCTCCGCGGTGCACACAGCGGTTGAGCAGGAGATTGATCCCGCCCTTTTCGTCGCGGGTCATGATGACAGGCTCGAGGCCGATCTGCCGCGTAACGTAGTCGCCAGGTTCCTGGACTTCGCTTTCGTGGCCAACGAAGATCCACTGCCGGTAGAAGATTTTCTGCAGCTCCTGCTGGAAGATCTCTTCGTCATAGTAGATCCTGCCATCCACCCGGCCAGGCTGAATGAGCTCATCCCAGTTGAGGTTCTGTGTCGCCGTTACCATCAGCGGACCCTCTTTCTCCTTGAAGTCAGATTTGCCAGCGCCGCGAGGGATGCACCAGGTAGGTGAGGTCCTCGTGCGTAGCGGTCGCGATGCTCTCGAGTTCCAGCGGATCGAGGAACAGGCGGGAGCCAGTCTTCACGTCTTCGACCAGCAGCCGTGGGCCCTTTGCCGAGAGGTCCAGGGCAACCCTCACCCGCGCGAACTCGCTCTTCAACTCGAAACCGGTGTTGTGAGTCCCGCCTCCATTACGGTCCAACGCTCGCTCCTAGTCGACGATCTTGCCCCGTCAGACGGACGGGGTGTCCGCAGAGGGGGGACGCGCATAGGAGCCGGGGGCAACCTGCAGTTCTTTGTCCGAGGGGACGATCTCCGCCTCGCGGTGGTAGCTCCGCTGTACGCTCCCCCAGGGGACCGGGGGTGGCACCACTCGGGGCAGGAATGCCTCGCCCGCAGCAGCTTTGGCCTCGGCTTCATGGAATAGGTCTGCGACCTCCGAGAAACGGGGGCTGAACTTCATATGGCCGGCCCGCATGTTGTAACCCGGGTAGAACTGGGAGGACCTCATCCCTTCGCAAGGGAGGTCGATTCGCACATTCTGGGCGGGATCCCGGTAGACCTCGATAGTTGGCTCTTCTCCCCGCTCGACCCGTTCCATCTGCTCCTTGAGCATCTCCCGGAAGAGAATGACGCCCACATCCGACTGGCCCAAGTGCTCCTTGTCCCGCGCCGCGATGTCCCCTTGGGTGACCCAGGCCATCATGTCCTGTCCGTCCAGGTAATTGACCAGCAGCTTGCCGTCCTCGTCGTAGAGAGGCACCTCGAAGTAGGGGACGGACTGCTGCGGTGGAACGGGAATGCCCGGCAGGTAGGCCATGTAGAACACGTGCCAGGTGTGGGTGTCGTCTACCGGGACGCGGATCTGGAAGCAGTAGTAGCCCGACTGGCCGCCGGCGCCCTGGCGCAGCTTATCGGGGAACACGATGGGGTGTCCCACCTTCCAGTTATCGCCCTCCTCGGTCTGTCCCTCCAGCACCCGGCGTTTCAGGATGCCGTGCGCGAAGCGGCTGAAACCGATCTTCTTGTGCCGCTGCACCGGGCGGCCAGATCGGGGTGGCTTGCCCTCCCGCTCCCGCACGTAGTTGGAGTAGTAAGAGTGGAGCCACTCGGCGTGGACGGGGTCCAGGGAGTTCTCCATGCACTGCACCCAGTTGCAGGGGAGCATCACGGCGCCGATCTGGCGGATGCAGTTCTCGTCAACGTAGACGTCATAGCGCGGCAGCAGCGGCGCCGGCTCCGGGCCGAGATAAGCGAAGATAAGGCCGCCCAGCTCTTCAACCTGATAGGCCTTGGTGGTCACCCGGTCCTTGAAGGTAGAGTCCCAGGGCTCGGCGGGTTGCTCCAGGCAGCGTCCCTCGTGATTGAAGACCCAGCCATGGTACGGGCAGCGCAGGCCCTCCGACTCGGGGATGCCGTACTCCAGGGAAACGCGCCGATGAGGGCACGGCTCGTCGATGAGGCCCAGGGTTCCCGATCTGTCCCGATAGAGGACCAGGTCCTCGCCTAGGATCCGGACCTTCTTGACTGGATCGACCTCTAGCTCCGCGCTGGCCGCAATGGCCTGCCAGTAGTAGCGGAGGAGGTTGCCCATGGGGGTGCCGGGGCCGACCCGGGTGAGCTTTTCGTTCAGTTCTTTGGTCAGCATGGGGTCTCTCCGGAGCGTTGATGCCGTTGCAGCGTTGTGCCCTCACCCTCACCCTCTCCCTGAGGGAAGGGTACCTATTCGTTACTCGTGACTATTTGTCGAGCCCCCCGGTGGGGAGGGCTAAACGCTAATAGCTAACAGCTAATCGCTATTTATCCAACCACGTTTCGGTCATGTAGTGGGACCGATGGCCCCCGCAATTAGCAATTGGCGGTTAGCGGATTGAGCAGTTAGCGCTGCCCATCCGGTGGGGAGGGCCAAAAGCTAATCGCTAATAGCTGATCGCTATTTATCCAGCCAGGTCTCGGTCATGTAATGGGACCGGTGGCCCTTGTGGGGGGCGTAATTTTTCACGTAGGGTTTCCAGAGTTGGTATAGCGCGTTGTGGTAAAGCGCGCGGCCGAGGGCGATGTCCACGTTGATGTACTTCACCGCCTCCCGCACGATCTGCTCCCGCTTCTCCAGGTTGGTCTCCCGTCGCTGGGCTTCCAGCATCTGCACCAGCTTGGCGTCGTCGATGGAGTCATAGGCGTTCTTGGACTTCGGATGGAAGATGCGGTAGAGCGCGTAGTCGATGTCGCCGCCGTAGCTGCGGTTGGTGACGTTCATGACGTGCTCTTTGTTCTTCTTCATGGTCGAGTACTGGGCGTAGGGCATCCCCTTCAGGACGAGGTTGATGCCGGCCTTCTTGAGCTGGGACTGGAGCAGTTCGGCCTCGGCGATCTCGTCGCCGCCGCGGTCCGTGGGGTACTCGAACTGGATGTCGAGGCCGTTGGGGAAGCCCGCCTCGCGCAGAAGCCGCTTCGCCTGCTCGACGTCGTAGGGGATCATCTTCTTCACTTCGTCCTGAGTGAAGGTGCTGACAAGGCCCCCGGCCATGGCCCAGGCGCCCTTGCCGTCGGTGCGCACCTTCACCAGCTCATCCCGGTCCATGGCGTAGAGGATCGCCTTGCGTACCCGCACGTCGTTGAGAGGCGGGCGGGCCGGGTTCAGGTACATCTCCTTGGCCGTCGCCTCCAGGTAGAGGTGGGCGATTGCTGAGGGGTCTTTCTTCGCCAGCTCCTCCGCGTCCCGCACCGGCATGGCGGCATCGGTCATGTCGATCTGGCCTGTGGTGAAAGCGGCGGCGGCGGTGGAGTCATCGGGCAGGATGACGTCGCGGATGGCATCCAGGTAGGGCCTGCCGCCGTTCATGTAGCTCGGGTTCTTCTTCCAGACCCAGCGGGTGCCCTTCTGAGACGCCCCGAGGTCCAGCTGGAAGGGGCCGGAGCCGGCGATCTGGTCCTTGAAGTGCCCGTCCGTCTCGTAGATCTCCTTGGCGATCACGGGGATATGCTCGTTGGCGGCGTAGTTCACGAAGGGGACATACGCATGCTTGAATCGGAGGGAGATAGTGTAGGGGTCAACGGTTTCGATGGACTCGAGGTCCTCGAAGATCCAGGAGTACTCGCCCGTGGGGAGCTTCTTCTCCTTGGCCCAGTTCAGCCGGCCCCAGTACTCGAAGCTCCACTTCGCGTCCGCGGCGGTAAGGTCCCGCCCGTTAACCGGCGCCATATCGGCCCACTTCACGTCTTTCCGAAGGTAATAGGTAAAAGTACGGGCGTCGGGTGAGACCTCCCACCGCTCCGCGATCTCGGGGCGGAGCTGGAAGTCGGTGTAACCGATCCCTGGTCCAGCCTTGAATGCCAGGAGCGTGTCGTAGGCTCGCCCGATCATGGCCGCATTTGACTTGCCCCCGTAGCTGATGTCCCAGTCGAAGGGGTCGAAGGTCTCCCGGATGCTGAGGGTCCCGCCCGGTTTGGGCTCGGACCCGCCCGTGCCCGCCGGCTGCTGGCTGGTGGGCGCGGCACACGCGAGCGCGAAGAAGGCGAAAGTGACCACCAAAATCAATAACCTGCCGGGCATGGCGCTCCTCCTTCTGTAACGACCGCCGGTAAAAATACTCGATGGCCCATGGTTCGACGGGCTCACCACGAGCGGACTAACCTGGCCGTTGGAGCACCTCCGCTCACCCTGAGCCCGTCGAAGGGTGAGCCGCTGCCTTGTTTCATCGGTGTTAGTAGCTCCACTGGTAATTCCGATCCAGATATGCTTCTTCAGGCATCAAAGAGGTCAACCCCCGTTTCGCCAGTTCTCCCTCGAAGTTCTCCCGGATCATGGGATCCTCATCCGGGTACTCGATCTGGTCCCGCGATGGGTCAACGACCTTCTCGCCGGTGGCCTGCATGCCGTCGAAGTGGTCCCCACCCACGGGCATGCCCGTTGGGGGGTGGATGGCGAGATAGCGCGCGCCCACCGGCCCCACGTTGAAATGTTGGTGGAACCAACGGTCGGGGGGCACGAACACGCTTCCTTCATGCCAGGGGACCACCACCTTCTCCTCTCCCTCGCGCCACATGATGGAGAATCCCTCACCGCCGGGGATGACGATGACCACGCCCGGACCGTGGCGGTGGGCCTTCTTATAGGTGCGGGAAGGGAAGACCGACATGTGGCTGGGGTTGGAGTGACTGGTGTGGAGAGACCGCGGGAAGAGGATGCCGACGGAGGTGCCCCCGGCGCCGCGGTGGCGGTAAGGGTCCAGCTTGTCCCACATCAGGAGGTCGGGGAAGAAATTGCCGACCCAGATCCGGCGTTCCTGGCCTGGTCGGGTCATGACCTTGGCTTCCGAATAGAGGTCATCCTCATCGTAGATAGAAGTATTGACGTAGGTACAGTCGAAGAAGAACGCTGGATCCGCGATAGCGGCCATTGCGGTGGGGAGCCCGTTGGCGTGGAGGAGCCGCACCGGCTCGGTGCCGCTGGTATTGCTGAATTGGAAGGTCACATTGCAGGGCAGCAGGAAGAAGCTGCGGGTGCCCCACTCGAAACTCTTCTTCGCGCCCCTTGCCCTGCCCCCGGTCGAGGCATCACCGGACCAGATGGTGGCGATGCCCCGGCCTTGCGCGACGTACACAGCATCGTCGATTGCGAGCTTGAAGGGAGGCGTCGTCGCCCCAGGGCGGATCTCGGTCACGTAGGCGCCCGCGATGCCCTCTTGGCCGGAGAGCTGGAGGAAGGCGGCATCGACGCCGCGGCCCTCCCACCGCCCCAGTCTCAGCGTGCGGACATCGTCGATGAAGTAGCTGCGATAGATGGGGACCTTAAGGGACTCCATCCACCGCTCGTAGGGATGGGTGCGGCTCCAGACAACGGTGGCCAGCGGCGGCGCGGTGGCCATTCGGTACCTCCTTTCGGGCGTTCGGCGCTAGGGTACCATATCGCCCTCAGGCCCGTCCGATGGCGGCACGGCAAGGGAACCCCGCCTGCATCTTCGGGCCACGGCACTGCCCCAGCGCTCGCCTGTGCGGGCTTGCGCCTGCACCCGGGGGATGAAAATCGCTCCGCGGTCCAGCACAGCCGAGGGCGGCTGTGCCACATTTTCGGGTCAAGGCGTCACAGGAACAGGCTCGGGTTTTCGGCTTCCGGCGTTGCCGCGTCCCGGAGGTAGCGGGAGAGGTCGACGGCGCGGTTGAGAAGGTCCCACCGTCCTCGTGGTACAACCAGTTCGATATCGTCCAGCTCGGAGAGCTGCCACCAACGGAACTCGGTGTCCTTGGCGTCGTCACCCGGCTCGATCGCGCCGCCCCGATAGCGCAGGAGGCAGCAGATGCTGATCAGGGGTGGGTGGTGGCTATCGAAGAGGAAGGTGAAGGTGTCGAGTACGCCAAGAGAGAAGGCCACCACCTCCGGGCCTGCTTCCTTTCGCACCTCCCTTAGCACGGCGTCAGTCACCGATTCCCCGGGCTCCAGCCATCCGCTTATCACCTCCCATCCGGTGCAGCCCGGCTTACACAGCAGCAGGAAGCGGTCCCAGGCGTCGACGATAAACGCGAGGACTGCCGCCGGGTAGCAGGCGAGGCGGCGGCCTGAGGCGGTGGTAATGCGGGGATACCTGGCCGGAGGCTGCTGTTTTCGGTTGGGCCGGTTTGTCATGAGCTGGCCGAGACGGGTGTGCTCGTCAATCCCTGCGGGCCCCGCCAAGCCCGATGTCCCGGAGGAATTCCCGACGGTGCTTCTCGGCGAAACCTTCGTTCACCATGGGTCTCCCTTCCAGGAGCGGTGAGGCTATGCTAGCACGGCAGCAGACCCAGGCCCTAGAGCGATCAGACGATCCGCCCTGGCCGAACCTTTGGTCCCCACCGTTCCGCCCGCCCGGCTGATGACGTTCCGCAAATGGAGGGGACGAGATGCTGAGCAAAGCGCTCGATGAGACCCCTTAGCGTGCGAGGTTGCACTATGAGCACCTGGGGCGTGCACCGTCGGGGATTAGGGCCTCACTTTGACCCGGCCCGCTGCTTACAGCTAGTATCTGGGGTAGTTTCGGAGTTCCTAAGGAGGTGCCCATGCTCACCAAAGCCGAGAACGAGCGACTCACGCAGGTTGGACCGGGCACGCCGATGGGCGAGTTGATGCGCCGCTACTGGCACCCCATCGCGGCGGGATCCCAGTTGGACGAGAACCCCACCAAGGCGGTCAGGCTCCTGGGTGAGGACCTCGTCCTCTACAAGGACCGCACCGGCACCTTGGGCCTCATCGGCGACCGCTGCCCCCACCGCAAGGTCAACCTGCTCTACGGCATCCCGGAGCAGGAAGGCTTGCGCTGCCCCTACCACGGCTGGCTCTTTAATCATGAAGGCCGCTGCTTGGAACAGCCATATGAGGAGGCAGAGGACCCCGGCTCCAACTTCAAGGAGAAGGTGCGAACCAAGGCGTACCGGGTCCAGGAGCTGAGCGGCCTCATCTTCGCGTACCTCGGCCCGGAGCCGGCTCCGCTCATCCCAGAGTGGGACCTTCTGGCCTTCAAGAACGTGTACAGGGACATCGGGGTATCGGTGATCCCCTGCAACTGGCTGCAGATCATGGAGAACTCAGTGGACCCGGTCCATGCCGAGTGGCTGCACGGCATCTTCGCCAATTACGTTCATGAGCGGCAGGGACACCCGGAGCGCATCAAGGCGATCCCCACGCACAAGAAGGTGGGCTTCGACGTGTTCGAGCATGGCATCATCAAGCGCCGCATCCTGGAAGGGGAGGATGAGGAGGGGGTGAACTGGAGGGTGGGGCACCCGCTGGTCTTCCCGAACTTCCTGAAGGTCGGTGGCTTCCAGTACCGCACCCCTATCGACGACACCTCTACACTGCATATCTGGTACACGACCTACGCCCCGGGGGCGGGCGAGACCGTTGCGCCCGATGCCCCAATCCCCTTCTACGAGGTGCCCTACCCCGCACCTGACGAGCGGGGCAACCCCAGTTGGGACAACCTGGACTATGCAGCCGGGCAGGACCTGGTCATGTGGGCCACCCAGGGAGATATCGCCCAACGCTGGACCGAGACCCTGGGACGCTCCGATAAGGGCATCATCCTCTTCCGACGCCTGCTGCAGGAGAACCTTGCCAAGGTGGAGCGGGGTGAGGACCCAATGAACGTGTTCCGGGACCCGGAGAAGGCCAAGAACATCCACCTGCCTCACGAGAGCGGCGGGACGCAGCGCGGAGTCCGGCTGGGCCCGGCGAACATCGTGGGCATGGCCGAGGGTCGTGCGGGCGGTGGGGCGACGGGAAAGTACAGCCCCATCCTGAAAACGACCAACGCCTCCTCGGTGAGCGTGGAAACCAAACTCCCGAAGTAAGTCGGGTCTGGATACCCGCTTACTGTTGCGACTGATGCCGATCCACAGTCAACACCTCCCCATGTCCTTTGAGGAGTGGGAGCGCCTGCCGCGAACGCCTGGTTGGAAGTGGGAGTACTACGACGGCTGCGCGCACGTCAGGCCCAACCACCAGTACGCGGTAACTACCGCGGCAGTCGCCCGTCGCCCCGTCAACTCGCCCTGCGCCCTCCGCCGGGTCTTGCCGGAAGATGAAGCGGCCCTGCTCGCCGTCTATCTGGAAGCTTTCGCGGACGATGCGGTGTTTTGTGACTACACTGACGAACAATTGCTGCAGGCAGCCCGCGCTGACCTGCGCGAGAGTTTTGGGGGCCGGCGGGCTCCGCTGCTGCCTGCCTCACGCGTGGCGCTGGCTGTAGAGCCCGCCGGCCAGCAACTGGTCGGTGCGGCATTGCTCTCGCAGGAGGGGACCTACGGCCCGGTACTCGACCTGCTCTTTATCCGTCCCGCATGGCAGCACCGCGGCTTGGCCACGGCCCTCGTCTCCAGTGCCATGAACGCTTTGCATGAAGCCGGCGAGAGCGTGCTAACCAGTTGTTATCAGTTGGCCAATCTCCCCAGCCGGGCTTGGCATCGTGCCTTTGGCTTTATCGAGCGGCCGGACCTGCGCTACGCCCAGGCCTACTACCGCTATGCCCGGCACGAGCTGTCCCGGCGCAAGAAGTCCGGAGAACTGACGGGCGCAGACTGCGCTGAGCTGCACGTCGAGCTGACGTATTGGCACGACCAGGTTGAGGCATTGCAGCGCCTGGTGGAGGAACAGGGCTACGAGGCCGTCACGCCACGATTGCCACACTGGTAGGGCTGCGGCCGCGCGGGTTAGGTACTGCTCTAGCCGGCTCCTTCCGTCCCGGCGGCCCTCGGGGACACTCACGAGGGGAGCCGATTGTGCTCTCTCGCCACAGCAGCTAAACCTCCGCAGGCCCCAGGCATAATCTCCCCAAGAGGCTTCTACCATGGGCTGGACGTCCTCCGGGAACGAGCCAAGCGGACACCGGCTGGATTACGACGGAAAGTTTCTTTAGATTCGGTAGCTGGAAGGCCGCGCCGCTGAGAGGAACGCGCTGACCGCGCCTCCGAACTCGCTCGGGTTGTCCTGCGGCACCCGGTGTCCGGCCTTTGGCACCTCCACCAGGCGAGCGCCCGGCAGGGCCTGCAGCAGCCGGCCGGCAACCTCGGGCGGCAGGATGCGGCTCGACTCACCCCGGACGACGAGGGTAGGACAGCGCAGGTGTTTCCAAGCCGTCCACAGCTCCTGGGCGTCCTCCTGGCCGCGTCGCTTACGGTGGCGCTCCGAGCTTCGCAGGAGGGGATCACCCTTCCAGGTCCAGCGGCCGCCGGGCAGGGGCCGCAGGCTGTGGCGGACCTCCGACTGGACCAGCTCGGTTGGCCAGTAAGGCGAGTAGCGGCGGACCCGGTCGACGAACTCCTCGAAGCTAGCCTCCATGGGGGTGCCGGCCCGGACGCGGCCGGCCCGCTCGTAGGCCTCGTCGGCCAGGCCAGGGCCCGAGTCCACCATGACCAGTGCCTGGATCTCGTCGGGGTGCCGCGCAGCATAGCTTAAGGCTGTGTTTGCTCCCATGGAGTGTCCCACCAGGACCATCGGCGCCAGCTTCTCCGTACTCACCAACTCCCTGAGGTCCGCGATGTACGCTGCCCGATCATAGGCGCCATCGGGCGCCCACTCGCTGTCGCCGTGACCTCGCAGGTCGACGGCGATCACGTGGTGCTCTCCGGCGAAGGCCGGAGCTACCGTGTCCCAGATATGGGCGTGGGCGGATCCGCCGTGCACCAGGAGCATCGTCAGGGCATCCTCGTTGCCCCAGTCCAGATAGTGCAGACGCAGCCCGTTGACCACCACGGTGCGATCCTGCGGTCCGTTGTCCGTCGCTACGGGGCCCTCCCTACGGCTTCTCGGCTCGCCGGTGCGCTGGAAGCATGTCTACGTCGATCCAGAGGGCGGGCGGGGTGTACCAGAGGACTATCTGACCGCCGAAGTTATCGAGCATGTCGTGGAGCCAGGGTTGGTAGACCGTGAAGAGGGCCCGGCTGATGGTCCCGACGACGTACGCCTTGTCATAAAGGAGGCGCTGGATCTCTTGATAGAGCCGGTCGGCCTGCGCATCGTCGAACTCAGCCAGGTACTTGTCCACCAGGGCGTCCAGTTCCGAGTCGAAGGGGCCTCGTTTATTCAGCTTCCCCTTGGAGTGCAGCGCCTCTTGCAGGCTGCTGCGTCCCCTGCCGACGGTGGCCGTCCGCATCTCCCAGGTCCCATCCACCTGGACCTTGTTAAAGGTGGCCGTGTCCAGGGGCTGGAGGACGATCTCTATCCCGAGCAGCTCCTTGAGCTGAGCCGCCGCGACCGTTGCGGCAGGTGTCTCGTTGGTGTTGGCCCCTGGAAAGCTGAGTTTCGCGGAGAGGCTACGCACCCCTGCCTCCGCCAGCAACTGCTTCGCCTGCGCGACATCCCGCTCCCGCGTGGCGGGGTTGTAGCCCGGCAGCTTGACCAGCTCCTCCTGGGGTATCGCCGCCTTCGCCCATCCCGAGATAAACGGCGGGTTGATCACGCCGTCTCCCAGCGCGCCTTTGACCACCATGTCCTGCCGGTCAATCGCCAGATTTATTGCCCGCCGGACCCGAATGTCGTCGAAGGGAGGGCGGTCCATCGCGAACAGTATGCTGAGGCCCCTGTGGTAATAGACCTTGTCGTAGAGGAGATCGCCCTTGGCTGCCAGCGCCGCCTCCACCAGAGCTTTGTCGGCAACGGTCATCGCATCGAGGTTGCCAGCCGCCATCGCGGCGGTCATGGTCCCCCGGTCGGTCAGGTAATGACCTGCGACGCCGTCGAGATAGGGAAGGCCTTGTCCTGATCCCGAAGGGTCCTTCACCCAATAGTCCTCGTTGCGTGCCACGCGCCAGCCCGCGGTCTTATCGAGCTGTTTGAATTTGAAGGGCCCTGTACCGACCGCCAACGTTTCCAGTTGCTTCCCCTCGGCAGCCAGGTGCCGGGGCGTCATCGACACCTCGATGACGTCATTCACCAGGAAATCGGGGTTCGGCTGCCTGGTAACGATCCGGATCCTGTGGGAGTCAAGCACCTCCACCGACTTCATGTTGGCCACCCGCCCGCTCTCGATCAGGTTTGGCCTCTCCTTCAGGTACTCAATGGAGTGGACCACGTCGTCGGCAGTGAAGGGCCGGCCGTCATGCCACTTCACGTCGGTGCGCAACTGGAAGAGGTAAGTGTTTTCATCCGGCCTCTCCCAGCGTTCAGCTAGCCAGGGCTTCAACTTGGGGTCCCCATGCCAGCTCACGTGCGGCTGGGCGTCGCGGGCCACCAGCCCCTCGTACATAGTGTTCATCAGGGGCGCCATGGTGCCACCGCGCCCGGTTGCGTGGGGGTTCAGGTCAGGGTTGGGTTGGACCTGCGGTATATGGAAGATGCCCCCGCGCTTGGGCTGCCCTGCGGCCGGGGATGACTGCTGCCCGTCAGGGGGCGCCGCCCCAAGACAGGCGGTGCCCGCGAAAACCAGGATGGAAGCCAGGGACAGTCCCACTGCTACTTTCATGGGCGACCTCCAGGTGAACTATACGTAACGTGTCATGTGCAGACACGTGATTCGTGATGCGCAGGGATGCGCTTAAATCCCGTACAGGGCTCGGGGATTGTCATCCAGGATCTTCTCGATGACCCGTGGCTCCAGCCGGGATGTTCTGCGGAAGAGGTCGATGGAGTCCAGGTCGCTGGCGGAGCCGGTCTTCCCATAGGTCGTTCCCGTGACGAGAGTGTCTTCCCCCGAATACCTGAGGATCTCCGGCAGATCGTCGTGGGTTGCGCAGGTGACGTAGGTATGGAAGGCCGTAAAGCCCTCCTCCGGCCACCTCTGGCCCCTGGTAAGGCGCCGCTGCGCCTCAAAGACGATCCAGGGCAACCACTGGGTCCCTGCCTCCACGATGGCCCAGCGGAGGGTGGGGAACAGTTTGGGAAGCTGACTCACGGTCAACTGGTGACAGAACGCGACCGCGGGCATGTGAAACTGGCCGAAGGCATTCGCAGCCTCGTAGGGACTGTCATAGAGGTCGTAGTACCAGGCGTTGCCGTTCGCGCTGTGGACGATGACGGGCATATTGAGCCGGCCGGCCTCTTCATAGAGGGGATAGAAGTAGGGATCTGGCAGCACCCGCTCCCCTTCGATTGGCCGTAGAAACACGCCTACTGCACCGTGCTCCCTGGCGAAACGGAGCTCATCCAGGGCGTCGGGGATGCTGGTCAAGGGCGGCACGCAGGTCCAGCGCAGCCGGCCTTTGCCCTGTTGCCAGATGCCCGCCATCCAGCGGTTCCAGGCCCGGCAGATGGGCACGTCAACCTGTGGCCGGTCGGAGACCTGGCGCAGAAACATTGTGCTGTGAAGGACCTGGATGTCGATCCCCGCTTGGTCGAGGAGCTTGATGCGGGCGTCCACGTCTCGCAGCTCGCACGATTCTGGCTCGCTGACCTCGGACCGAGGTGGGATTGGCCAGACGAACGACTGGCTGCCCCCGACAGTGCTGGGAATGACCCACGCCTGGGGCTGGGGAAGGGCTTGTGGTAAGTCGACCAGTTGCGGGCGATACTTCCGGTCGGCAGGGTCCAGGTACTCCCAGGTTTGCGCATTCTCCAAGACATGGGCGTCCGAGTCGATCACCATGGTGGTTCCTCCTACCGCCTCTTCTTGTCCGGCTCGCCACTAAATCCCGTACAGCGCTTGAGGGTTGTCGCTCAGGACCTTCTGGACGACTCGTGGCTCCAGCCGGGAGGTCCTGCGGAAGACGTCAATCGCGTCCACCTCGCTGGAGGTGTCAGTGTGGCCGTAGTCCGTTCCGATCATGATGCGGTCCTCACCCGCATATTTGAGGACGAGCGGCATGTCCTCGTTCGTCATGCAAGCGACGTAGGTCCTGAAGGCCGCAAAGCCATCCTCCGGCCACTTCCGGCCGCTGGCCTTGTAGCCCTGCTGCGCCTCGTTGATGACCCAGGGCAGCCAACTGGATCCTGCCTCCGCGATGCCCCAGCGGAGGGTGGGGAACAGGTCGGGAAGCTCACTCATCATCAACTGGTAGCAGAACACCACTGATGGGGCGTTGAATCGCGCCAGACCGCCGCCCGGGTCGAAGGGTTGGTCGTAAAGGTCGCAGAATTGGGAATTGCCACAGCCCGTGTGGAGGATAATGGGCATATCCAGCCGCTGCGCCTCCTGATAGAGGGGGTAGAAGTACGGGTCCACCAGCGTGCGCTCCAGCTCGATGGCCCGCAGGCTGACTCCGACTGCGCCGTTCTCCTTGCCGAACCGTATCTCATCGAGGGAGTCGGCGATACTTGTCACCGGCGGCACGCAGGTCCAGCGCAGGCGGCCCTTCCCCTGGCGCCAGATATCGGCCACCCAGCGGTTGTATCCCCGGCAGATGGGCGCCTCCGCTTCCGGACGGAAGGTGACTCGGTGGATAAAGAAGCTGTTGTGCAGGACTTCGACGTCAATCCCCAACTGGTCCATGTGCTTGATCCGGGCGTCTACGTCCCGCATCTCCCGGGCATCCTGCGAGGTGACCACGTTCCGGCCCAGTCGGTCGGAAACGCCCAGAAGGTCCTCGGGTGTCAGCGTTGCATTGTTCACGCGGAAGCGGACCTTGCCGTCGACGACCCACACGAAGGGCCGGGGATTGGCGTCGGGCAAGGCCACCAATTGCGGCCGGTACCTCCGGTCGGCGGGGTCCATGAAGTCCCAGGTACGCTCCGTCTCCACAACATGGGCGTCTGCGTCGATGATCATGATCCGTACCTCCTGCTTCCTGCACTCGCGCTATCGTAAATGGTTGAGGGGTGTCGACGGAAGCGCTCAGAGCTTGTGATTCTATGTCATTGAGAGCCGGCTCACCAAACCAGGCCAGAGCCTCCGAGGGCCTTGTCGACGTGGCAATCCGGGGCTGGAAGGGTGCCGTCTCTGAATGGAGTGCATCCCCACCCCAGATTGCCACGCCTGCAGGATCGTCGGTGGTTAGGGGAAGGGCCGCGAGGCGGGCTCGTAATGACAGAAGACGGCGTAGCTAATGTTTCACAACCGCTCAGCTTGACCCGGTAGCCCGTCCGGGGAACCCGACGAATCACCATATGATCGAGAGCCCGGCTAATCCGCCGGGCTCTCGATCAACGACGGCGTCCCTTCGACCGGCTCAGAGCACGCCGGCGTCCAGTTAGTCTTTGGCCCGCTGGTAGATTTGAATCCGGTGCCGGCAACTGTCCACCACCAGGATCCGGCCCTTATCGTCGACCTCAACCGCGGTGGGGCCCCAGAATCGCTTCTCCGGGGTGCCGTCGGCCATGACGGTGCGGCCTTCGGCTATCTCCGTGTTCGCCTCCAGGTATTCGGCGCCCCAGGTCGAAATGGTGGCGTCGCCGGTGAGGGTCATGAAGGGGTACCCCTCAGGGGTAAAGATCGCGACCCGCTCATTGCCCCAGTCGGCCACGTAGACCCTCCCCTCGTCATCCACCGAGACATTGGCCGGGCGTTTCAACTGGCCCTCACCCGAGCCCGGCGTGCCGATGGTCATGATGTAGGCACCGCCGGAGCTGAACTTCTGAACTCGGTCGTTGCGCCAGTCCGCGACGTAGACGTTTCCCTGGCTG
>CAZPYZ010000038.1:0-3662 GCA_964590215.1 uncultured Dehalococcoidia bacterium
GCACAAGGGTCGTGCTGGAGGCCTCTCCGGGCCGCGTGCGGGATGGCTCTGCCGGTCGGGAGAGGATCTCGTTCGGGCGGCCGAGGTAGAGGCGGGCCCGGAGACTACCCAGATCGCCCAGCCCCTGGCCTACCAGAGCGCTACCTAGGCTTTCTCCTTCCGACACGATGTCCGCCGTGCCTCCAACGACCGCTTCCAGGTCGCCGTCCAGGGTCGCGAAGAGCAGCTCCCGAAGATAGCGGGAGTGGAGCTGGAGATAGGGGTACGGGTGCTGGCGTTGGAGCTCCTCCATCTGGGTCAGGAGAGCGTCGGCCTGCGCCCGCTCGCCCCAGCAGAGGAAACTGGGCACGCAGAGGAAAAGCCCCAGGTGAAGCGACCGGGCGCTAACTCCGCTTCGTGGCCAGCTCGCCATTTCCTGGGCAATACCTAGCCTCGTTTGCTCGGCACCAGGGGCGTCGATCAGCCACAGCAGCGAGGTCGCGGCGGTGAACATCGCCTCCAGGTCTCCCAAGGTCCGAGCCTGTTCAAGGGCCGCCAGTCGCAGGTCCCTGGCCTCTCCGGCGAATACCTGGCGCCGGCCCACCCACGAGAGGGCGAGGTCCGCATAGACCCGCTGAATGGTGCCCGCCCGTGCGTAGCTGTTCCCGCGCTGGGCCCACCTTGGCCACAGCCCCCGGCCCATGGCATCGCGACCGCCGTGGGCCATGATGCCCTGCAGTGCGAGCTGGCAGGTCCGGAAAGCGCGCTCGCTATCTCCTAGCCCGTCCGCCAGTGCCAGAGCCTCCTCGCCCAGGTCCTCCGCAGCCCGGAGCGGCTCCCCCGCGTGAATGAGGGCCTCCGCGAGCCCGAGCAAGAGGTCACACCGGGTCGACCCATCCTCAGGAGCTAGCACCTCCTGCACTTTAAGCGCCTGTTCCAGCAGCCGGACCGCCTCGCCGTAGGCAGCCAAGCGGCTCGCCCGCTGCGCACCGGTACGGCTGTAATCCAGTGCCTTGGCCAAATCTCCAGGCTCTGTGCTCTGGGCGAAGTGCTCCGCTAGTTCACCAGCGTGCTCGTGCAGCCGGCGCTCGTAGGCAGCCTCCAGGGTCTGTCCCACCTGTTGATGGAGGCGGATGCGTCGCGGGATGAAGATTTCCTCGTAGAGCGTTTGACGGAAGAAGGCGTGGGTGAAACGGAAGGTGACGCCTTCGGCCACAGCCGAGCGCTGTTCTACAACGCCGACCGCCGTGGCCTCTTCTAGCGCACCATAGAGATCCTCCTCGGCGAGTCCCACAACATCTCGCAGCACGTCCAGGCGGAACTCGCGCCCGATCACAGCGGCCACCGCGAGGACGCTATTACACTTGGCGCTGAGGCGAGAAAGCCGTTTACCGACCACGTCGCGTAGGCCCTCGGGAATGCCAAGCTCCGCTGACCCGCCGTCCGCCCGGCGCCAGGCCCCGTCTTGGCGGCTAATAAGCCCCTCCTCCACCAGGTACCGGAGGACCTCCTGGATGAAAAGCGGGTTCCCCTCCGTCTGCCGGTGCACTGCCTCACCGAGACTCCAACGGACCTCCTGGCCCGTTAGGCCGTTCAACATGCGGTGGACTTCGTCCACGGTCAGTCCGCGCAGCGATATCCGAGTAAACGGGGTTCCGCGCCGGAGTTCGGCCAGCACACCCGACAGTGGATGTGTGCGGTCCACCTCCACGTCCCGGTATGTGCCGACCACCAGCAGTCGCCCACCGGCCAGGTTTCGGGAAAGGTGAACCAGGTAGTCCAGTGTCCCCCGGTCTGCCCAATGAAGGTCCTCCAAGATGATTAGGAGGGGGTGGACGCTTGCGGCGTTCCGCAGGAAACCCGTCACAGCTTGGTACAGACGCCAACGGTCGTCCTCGGGATCGCCCGGCGGCCGGGGTTCGGCCGCCACCTTCTCCCTGACCTCAGAAACGATACGAGCCACCTCCGTCGCGCCGGAGCCCAGCTCTTGCCTCAGGGCATCCGGCTCCCGGGCCAGCACATAGGAACGCACCGCCTCCACGAAGGGGAGATAGGGGAGGGTAAGGGAGCCCTCTTCATAACAATGGCCGACCAGCGCCTTCCCGCCGCGGAGCGCCGCATAGGTGCTCAACTGCTCGCAGAGCGCTGTCTTCCCGATCCCCGGTTCCCCGACGACCATCACTAGGGCGCCCTGTCCGGAGATGGCGCCGTCAAGGGCGGCTTGTAGCTGCCGCAGTTCTTGCTCCCGCCCAACAAAGGTGCGGCGGTAGAGAGGGTTGGTCTCTAATCTCTGGTCCCTAGTCCCTGGCCCTTCCCCACGCCCGGACTCAGGACTCGGGACCGGGGACTCGGGACTCCCTGTGCCTACTGCCTCCAGGGCCAAACGCACCTCTGAGGCTGACCGTGGGCGCAGGGCGGCGTCCTTCTCCAGAAGCCTAATCATCAAGGCCTCAAGTCCGGGTGGACAGTCCGGCCGATGCCAGGACACAGACACGGGAGGCGTGTTCAGGTGCTGTCCGATAATGGCGACCGCCTCGTCCCCCACGAAAGGTGGACGGCCGCACACCATCTCGTACAGCATGCAGCCCAGCGAATAAAGATCAGACCGAAGCGTCACCTCACCACCCATCGCCTGTTCCGGCGGCATGTACGCTACGGTCCCCACCATCATGCCGGCCACTGTCAGCCGGGTGCGGTCCAAGGAGATGGCGAGCCCGAAGTCGCCAATCTTGGCGGTCCCCTCCGCGGCCAGCCAGACGTTCCCGGGTTTCAGGTCGCGGTGCACGAGCTCATACTCATGAGCAAACTCCAGGCCCCGGCAGATCTCTTGACCGATCTTCACGGCTCTTTGAATTGGAAGGCGATGTTCGGTGGCTTGCTCCAGCAACCCCTCGACGTCACCACCGGACATGAACTCCGTGACGAGATAGGGTGAGTCCCCCTCCTGTCCCATGTCGAACACCGATACGATGTGCGGATGGGTGCCCAATTTCCCCATGGCCTGGGCTTCTCGGGTGATACGCTCCCTGCCTTCCTCGTCCAGCCCTTCGGTCTTGATAAGCGCGAAGGCGACGTCCCGGTCCAACAGGGTATCGTGGGCGAGGTAGACCCGCTTCTTGCCCCCCTCGCCGAGGAACCGCCTTACCTGATAGCGGCCGTCGACGAAGGAGGGGGGATAACTGGCCGATGGGGTTGGAGCCGCTGGTGGCCCCTCGAAACGAGCCCGAGCGGGAGCCTGCTGGCCCGCGAGGCGGATCTCCGCCGCGTCCAGGTAGGCCTTGGCGTCGGCGTTCTCGGCGTCTAGAGCAAGGACGTCGAGGGCTCGGTCGCGGACCAGCGCCCAATCGGACACCCTGATGGCCGCTTCCGCTTCATCCAACAGGCCATCGATTTGCCGCTGCACTCGCTCGCTGGGCATTCAGCACCCCGTTGCCGTCTGGATATGCGTTTCTGTGACGGGCTGGCCGGATGGTACTTCGGCGAGTCTACAGTGTCAAAGGGGACCCCAATGATCGCGAGAAGCAGCGTCCAGCCTTAATACTGGCCGCAGTGGTCGCCCCCTGCGGCGATGTATGGAACTGAAGTAAGGCCGACCGATTAGAGACGGCAGGTGATCCGCTACAAGAACTCCACGCGCACCAGCGGGCTCTTCGCCAGCCGCTCCTCCAACTCTGTCTCTTATA
>CAZPYZ010000038.1:3672-14416 GCA_964590215.1 uncultured Dehalococcoidia bacterium
GTGATGAGCCTGCGCCGCTCCTCCGGGTCCGTCACCTGCACCGCCCTGGCGGGAAGGTCCGCCTTGGCGCCCCGTTTCACGTGGACCGTGAACTCTGGGTTCGCTCTGAGGTTGGCATACCAGCCCCGGGGCCTCCCCGGCCGGCCACTGATGGCGTATCTCCCACTCTCCAGCGTCCAGAGCCATATCTCGATGCGCCGTGGCTGTCCGGTCTTGCGGCCGGTGGTGGTGATGTCCACCACGCGGTCCGCCGCTAGGGCCTGCGCGATGCGGCCGTCCATTCGAAGCCGCTGCTACCTCCCCGGCGGAAGGTTCTGGAGGTCCATCCAGACGGTGTGCGGCTCCACCAGGTAGTGCTGCGCGCCTGAGTTGAAGACGTAGTGTTTCACGTAGGGCTGCCAGGCGGCGAAGAAGCCGAGGTCGATGCTGGGGGCAAAGTACACCTGTTCTAGCATCCGGTACTGGAAGTCCAGCAGCAGCTTCTTACGTTTCTCCACATCTAGCTCCCGGCTCTGGGCCTCGATCAATTCGTCGATCCTGGCATCTCGGATGGGCATGGTGTTCAGGCCACCCTTGGAGTGGAAGTAGCTGTAGAGGTCGCGATCCGGCAGCATGCTGGAGGAGCCCAGCATCATGGTCTCGTAGGTGCCTTCCAAGCGGATCTTTTCGAAGACGGCCGGCTCGGTTCCCTTGATGGTCATGTCTACCCCGATGGTCTTCATTTGCCCTGCGAGCATCTCGGTGATGGTAGGGGTGGAGGCGAGGCCCTGGTTCATGGTAATGGTGGTCTTGAAGCCATTGGGAAAGCCGGCCTCGGCCAGCAAACGCTTGGCCTCGGCTATGTCGGCGTCCTTGGGCTGCCTGAAACCCGGCAGCTTGAGCAAGTCTTGCTCCAGGATGGCCCAGCCCGTCTTGGCTGCGGGCATCGCGGGCGGATTCATCACGCCGTAGCCGAAGCTGAGGGTATCCAGCATGGCCTTGCGGTCTATGGCCAGGTGCATCGCGCGCCGCACGCGGATGTCGTTGAAGGGCGCCTGGTCCATCTTGAAGCCGATGCCGTAGCCGTAGTTGCCGGGGACCGCCTTGAACTGCACATCCGGTAAGGCGCCGCGGGCCGTTTCGAACTGCACCTGATCAGGAATGTTGATGATGTCCGTCTGCCTCGTGATGAAGGATGCGAGGCGTGACGAGAGGTCCAACCCGTAAATCACGACGATCTTGTCCAAGTAAGGGCCCTGTCGCCAGTAGTCGGGGTTCCGCACCAGGAGGGACTTAGACAGGCGCTCGAAGGACTCCAGCTTGAAAGGGCCGGTACCGATGGGATTGTCCTCATACTTGAGGCCCCGGTCGGCGATGTGCTTGGGCATGATCTTCATACCCCCCGCCGCGGAGGCGAGCAAGGCGAGAAACTCCGCGGACGGATTCTTGGTAGTGACGCGCAGGGTCCCTTTGTCCACGGCCTCAATCTTGTCCGCGTCTTTGAGGAGCCCCGCGGGACGGGTGGGTTTCCTCGGGTTCCGGATGGTCTCGTAGCTGAGGGCTGCGTCTTCTGCGGTCACCGCTGTGCCGTCATGCCAGCGGACGCCATCACGCATTTTGAACACGTAGGTCGTGGGGTCCACCTGCTGCCAGCTTTCGGCGAGAGCAGGGGCGATCTTGAAGTCGATCTGCCAGTTTTCGCCCGGCTTGAACTCGTACTCGATCAGAGTGTCGAACACGGGCCCAAGGGTGATGGAGGCGTTCACGCCGGCAGCATCGTAGTAGTTGAGGCTGTCGGGCGGCCGGCTGGCCGCGAGCTGCAGCGTGCCCCCGCGCTGGGGTGGCCCCTCGGCATCGACCGGGCCGGTCGCCGGCTGGGGAGCGCCACAGGCCAGACAGAACACGGTAACGAGGGCAATAACAGACCCTTGCGGCCCACCACGAACTCGATGCCAACGGGACGGCGAGGGAGCCCCTGCGGTACGAAGTATGGTCATAGCCTGTTCCTTTGGACTTTGGACTTTGGACTTTGGACCGTTTAGCCCCAGGGGCCTAGGAAGGGCTCTCCGGCGTAGGTGTCGGACAGCGGCTCCAGCGCCTCCGGCCAGCCCCCGTTCACGGTCCGCCGAAGGTCCTTCGGCCGCGGCCTCCCATCCCAGCCGACCTGCTCCATGTAGTAGTACAACTGAACGCAATGCCCGTCGGGATCCTGGAAGTGGGCGGCGTAATCGATACCCGGATAGAGCTCCGGCGGGACTTCCACCTGGTGCGCACCGTGCTCCGTTAGGAAGGCGGCCGCGTCCCGAAGCTGCTTGTAGCTGGCCAGCTGGATCCCGAAGGACATGCAGGTCGTGTGGCCGCTCAGGTTCAGGTGTGCTCGCAGGGCGACCGGATACAGAGCCAAGGCATGATGCTCGGTGTTTACTCGCAGGAACAGGCAGCGATGGCCTCGCCAGTTCACTTCCTCCGTGAGAGAGAAGCCCATCTTGTCCTGATAGAAGGCGCGCGCGGCCTCCACGTCCTGGACGAAGAGGCGCACGGGGCCGATGCGAACGATCTTAAAGGGGCGCGGCAGCAGAATACCTTCCACATCATAGTTCGCGGGCAATTGCTCAAGGTAACGATAGCCTTCGTGCAGGTCCTGTCCGCGGGCGAGGGCGTCCTGGACTTCCTGGAACTCCGAGGCCTGGGGCAGCGAAGGGACCTCCGTGAAACGGCGGTCGTACATCGCCCGGGGCTTGCTGTACCCCTCCCAGCCGATCTGCTCGATCCCGTAGTACAGCTCATTGGTGTGGCCGTCGGGGTCGTAGACGTAGGTGTGCCAGTTGGAGCCCGGCATGTCTCGCCCGGACCGCTGCACAGTCACGCCCTGCTCTGGAAACCAGCCGGCGGCGTGGACGACCTCTGCGAGACTGCCCACCTGCCACGTGATCTGGTTAATGGTCACGCCTTGGGTCCGAGGGGGACGCATCGCCTCCATGGCGCGCCTGGGGAAGAGGACGAACGCGTGGTGGTCGCCCCCGTAGTGCATGAAGAAGCCACGGGCATCGCCCACGCTTGCCCGTACCACCGGGTCCTGAATGCGGGGTCCGAAGTCGTTGGTGTCCGAGATGCTGAACCCCAGCAGCTCGTTATAGAAGCGGAGGTTGCCGGGGATGTCATTGACGTTGAAGCCAAAGTGCCCCAACCGGCGCACCTTGAAGGGTTGGTCCAGCATGATCCCGCCGACGTTGTACTTGGTCCGCACTGCAGTTGCCATGACTGGCCTCCTACCGGAGATTCTCCGAAAAATGGCTTTTGCCCCACTGAGCGTCTCTGAGTCCGCCCACCACTCCATGCCTTCGACTTCGCTCAGGGCAGGCTCTCGGCTGACGACGGCGCCTCGGATGCTTCGCGGCTCGCCGCCCCCACCATCTTCTTTCCCGGGGGTGTGGGTGCCAGTTCGGCATGAACGATTCCCAGCCGCCCCTGTGATTCTACCCCACCCCGGGCGATTACCGTCAGCGCTGCCGTATCTGCGACCTGACGACCAACCAACGACCGTTCCGCCGTTCTAGCCAGTAAGTCTGTTCAATAGACGGACTGGTTGCGGCGTAGAACCGGTCATCGCCATCAAACTCGGTGATGGTCCATTCTTCCCGGGCGACGGCGACCGCTTCGTCGGGGTTGACAACGTCCAGCGTAAGTACCTGGAACTCCCGCGGGTCAACCACGAGATAGTGACCGCCCACGTGGGCTGCTCTTACCTGGCGAACCATTCTCTCCAGCCAATTGTCCGCGTAAGCTGTGGCCAGCTCCCGGTCAGTTCCGTCCTTTGAGACCGCGGCCATCCACACCGCGTTACTTCTGTGGACCGCCGCCTCGACCTCTGCGCCAGGGTCTGGTGGACTGACTATCACGGGCGTCGAGGGGCCGCCGGCAAGGGGGGGCGTCGCCTCGACGGAGTTGAGCGCGGCTGCGATGGGGCCGGCGGGCGCCGTGACTGGCGCGGCTGGGGTGAGGACCTCCGTGAGCAGAGGCTCCTGCTGGCCCGTTGGCGGGCCGGCTACGCCGCTGACGAGCGCCGCCGTTCCGCCCGCGACTACCCCGAGCACGAGAACCGCCGCTACAGCACCAGCCCAACGTCGCCAGGTTCCGAGACCGCGTGATGCCGGCGTTGGGAACGGGCGAGACGCTGGCGCCGGGCGGCTAACCGTCTGCCTCCCGGGCCATTCCACCTCGTAGAGGCGGTGTGGCGCTACAGCTCCTCTCATGGCGTGATAGCCCCGGTCGATGTAGTGCCACTGATGGTGAACTGGGGGCACCGCCTCCTTGACGCCCTGGGAGACGAGGATCCGGCCTGGGCCTGCCACGGCGCAGATGCGAGAGGCAAGGCTAACGGCCTCTCCGGCGAGGTCCCCTGGCCTGCGCGCCGCCTCTCCCACGTTGATCCCGATGCCGACCCCGATCTTGGGCCCCGATTGTGAGCGGTAGAAGTGTTCCACTGCCTGTTGCATAGCGACGGCACAAGAGACGGCGCGCTGCGGTCCGTCGAAGGAGGCTATGAAGCTATCGCCCACGGTCTTCACAATGCGCCCACCGTAGGCGAGGATTTGCTCCTGCACCAGACTGCTGTGCTGCTGGCGCAGTTGGTAGGGCCCTTCGTCGGCCAGTTCGGCGGGGAGGTCCGCAAGCCCGCGAACATCGTTTATGAGGGCCATGGTAGCCGTCTGGGCGGCGGGACCCTCGGTCACTCCGAGCGCCCCCTTGGGATCGGTGTTACGGTTCATGGGATCAAGGGGAACTACGGGCGGGGTTGGAAAGCCCCACCGATGGCCGGCGGCGAACTGGCCCGATCTAAAGCGCTATCCCGCAACATGCTTTCCAAGCGCTCCGCCAGCCGTTCCGGGCCGGAGCGGTAGCGGACCGCATGCTGCCACAGGGCAAGGCGCGCCTCTGGATCCGGGGCCTGGAGCAGCACTTCGGCCTGTTCGCGTTTCAGACGGCCCTCCTCCAGGCTTTCCAGGATCGGTTCTTCGAGCCCCAGCAGGGCGATGTCCAACCGGACCTCTTCTGCGGGGACACCAACCCTGACAGCCAGCTCTTCGACCGTCATGCCCATCTTCGAGGTCAGGGTCGCGTAGCCCCGGGCCCGCTCCAGCACCGACTGGAGGTGGGTATGCCGCGCTTGGGACAGAAACATTTGGAGACCGGCTCTGGGAGAGACGTCCCTGATGATCACCGGTAGCTGTTGGAGACGCGCCTGCTTCGCGGCCTGTCGGCGGCGTTCACCTGAAATAACCCAATACTGATCCTTATTACCCTCACCCGCGTAGGCTGGGACTACTTGGATGGGCTCCACAAGACCCTGCTCTCGGATGCTCTTGGCCAGGTTTGTCAGTTCGTTCATGTCCGGGGCAATGGATGGTCGAAAAGGGTTCGGCAGCACCGCGTCCGCGTCCACCAGAATCACCCGATATTCCGAAGCCTCCGGTCCCGGGGTTCGGACCTGGGTCGTTGTGGTGGTGGGCGCCCCCCCGTAGAGGAGGGCGAAAAAACCGTGCCGGACCTGTGCCTGGTGCGTGCCTTTCAGCCGGCCGAGCAAGGCGCCGGAGTGCAACCCAGCCAGCGCCTCGCGGACCTCCGTGCGCGATCGTTCCCGACGGATGCCCGGCGCGAACCGCCCCTGTCTGGGAACGGGGCTCGTACTGGAGGTGGCCGTTGAGTCCAGGGTCGCCATGCAGGTATGGTCAGTGGCTCAGGGTGGCGAGAATCTCCTCCGCCAGGGCTTTGTAGGCCTGTGCTGCGGCGGAATTGGGTGCGTACTCCACGATGGACTTCCCATGGAGGGGGGCCTCCGCCGCTCGGATGTTGCGGGGAATAATCGTCTGGAAGGTGCAGGGCACCTGGTTTCTCACCTCGTTGAGCATCTGCTCCGAGAGGGAGACCCGCCGGTCGTACATGGTCATGATAACCCCGCCCAGTTCCAACTGGGGGTTGAGATTGGCCCGGGCCAGCTCAATGGTGGTGAGAAGCTCGCTCAGCCCCTCCAGGGCTAGGTACTCGCATTGCACCGTCACCAGCACCGTGTGCGCGGCGGCGAAGGCGTTCAGGGTGAGCAAACTGAGGGCGGGGGGACAGTCGATGAACACGTACCGGTATTTGTTCCCCAGCTCCTGAAACGCCCGCTTCAACTTGTACTCCCGACCCATCATGGAGGCCAGCTCCAGATCTGCGGCCACCAGGGTGGGAGACGCAGGAAGGAGATCGAGGCCCGGTATCCGGGTTTGCAAGATGGCCCGGCTCGGGTTCAGCCCTCGGACCAGCACGTCGTGAACGGAGGGCCGCTCACCCATCTCCACCCCGAGGGAGGCCGTGGCGTTGGCCTGCGAGTCCATATCGGCCAGCAGTGTCGGGAATTGCTGAGCGATATACGCGCAGACGTTAATGGCGGTCGTCGTCTTTCCGACTCCGCCTTTCTGATTGGCGATGGCAGCGATTTTTACCATAAACCAAGTATACGTGAGTGTCCATTACGAGGCGCTACGAAATTGTTCACAGGTCAAGTTCACGGTTCTGAGTTCCGCCACACCCGTCGGAACCCAGCAGCCCGAACGCTTGAAATCGGTTCACCCAGAACCAAGAACCCTGAATTCTGAACTCGCAAAGCGCTCGCCGCCTTAACACACTACACACATTTCATGTCGTTGATCGGTGGGACCTCGAGCGCTTGTTTTTGCCAGGTCTTGCCGCTGTCTGTGCTCACCAGAATGCCGTTTCGTACGCCGACGTAAAGGATGTTTTCGTCTTCCGGGTCGAGGGCGATGGCCTTGGGGAAATCATGGCGGACCTCCGGGCCCGCGTCCACCTCCTCCCACTCCTTCCCGCCGTTGGCGGACCGCACCAGGATGGCCTCGGCGCCGGTAGCACGGCGCCAGTTCCCGGGCGTCCCGTGGGAGAGCCCGGAGTAGAGGAGATGGGGGTTCCGGGGACTGGGGACCAGCGGTACCGAGTATTCCTGGCTGAACTGCATCCCCACGGGGGTCCAGGTCTGGCCGCCGTCACCGCTGCGGTACAGGGCCCGGCCCTTCACCTTTCCTGAGCGGCTGTCATGACCACCGGTGGCAATCAACACCACGTTGGTGTGGTCGGCATCGACCACGATGGTATGCACATCACAGTCGAGCTCGTTCTCGATATGGGCCCAGCTTTTTCCTCCGTCGGTGCTCTTCAGCATCCCGCCTACCTGGAGGGCGGCGTAGATAGTGTCAGAGTCCTGAGGGTCGAGCGCGATGTCCCGGACGTGAGGTTCAACGGTGGGGACCGGGTAGTCGATGCTCTCCAGGAAGGGCAGCTGTTGAATGGAATCGAAGCGATCCCAGTGAGCACCCCCGTCATCGCTAATCCAGATGTCGATGGGCTCCCCGCCCACGAAGAGTCGCCTGGGGTCTCGGGGATCGAGGGTGATGCAGCGGGTCTTGCCAGGGCCTCGTCTGCCGTAGGAGGGCTTTTTCCACGTCTCACCTTTGTCCGAGCTGACCCACACGCCGTCACCCCGCGTGGCTGCCAACACCCTCCCCGGCGTGGTGGGATCCGCGGCCACCTCCTGAACCGACCACTCCTTGACGCCCTGGTTGGCCACTTTCCAGCCCCCGTTGCTCCGGCTCAGGGTCACCACGCCTTCTTCGGTGCCGAGGTAGATTGTGCTTGCCATGGGAATGCCTCCTGTACCTTTCAACAACTGCTGGCTGGCTGGTGGCGCGTCCACTCCCTTACGGTCGTGGCTCGGACAGGGCCTCCTCCAGACGCTCCTTGTCGAAGCCCTGGATCCTCACATCGCCTATGACCGTAACCGGGATGCTGCTCATCCCCATGTCCCGCAGCTGTTGGCGGGCGGCCCTGTCCGTGTTGATGTTCTTCTCGACGTAGTGGATGTGGCGTTCTTTCAGGAAGGCCTTTACGGCCTCACAGGGGGGGCAATGGATCCCTGAGTAGACGGTTACCTCTGTCATCGCTCCTCTTTCGGTGTAGATTGCGCCAATTGTACGGTAGACTAGGAGAGAGATGCCACTACAGGGCCTGCTCCCAGGGCTGGAAAACTGGGCCGCCACACGGCGGAACCATGCCCTGGAGCACGGGACGGTGACTGTCCTCCAGGAGCGGCACGGCTTTACCCGCAGCCTCGCAGGCCGTTCAAACAGCCGGGGCTTTCACATCTTCGGAGATGTATCCACTGAGGAGTTGAAGAGTGCGGTCGAGGAGGCGCTCCTCCGGATGAAACGAGGCGAGGCCCATCTCGCCGTCTCCCCCTTTTGCGGGACGAACATCGCCGTCACCGGGACCTTGGCCGCCTTGGCCACGCTCACCCTGTTGGGAGGCGGTCGCGACCGTGTAGCCCGGCTCCCTAACGCCGTGGTTGGCGGCATCCTCGCGACGATCGCCGGCCAGCCGCTGGGGCGGCTGGCACAGAAGTACTTCACGACATCGCCCGATGTTGGAAGGCTTCGAGTCACGGCGATCACCGTAGAAGGCTGGGGTCCCTTCAAGGGGCATTGGGTGGCCACCTCTCAGGGTCCGGGCTAGCACGGGCCAGTCCTGTCCCTGGTTTCTGAACAGTTCGTAAGCGTGCCGCTCGCCAGGGACGATGAGAATTCCGCGTGTGCTTGCGAACCTCTGGAGGCGGGAGGCGGGTGATGCGAGAGCTCTGTGGACGGGCCGGGTGGGACTAGCGATCGTTAGGACGTGACGCAACCTCAACTCGTCAATTTCAACGAGCGCGGGAGTTCAGGGCATCACCCGACTCAGGTTCCTCAGCCCCATGGCAATGGTGAACGCCATCAACGCGATGCAAACGGAGACTAGTGGCGTCAGCCAGTTGATCCCGAAGAAACCGTACAGGATGAGTCCTGGATACACCACCAGATAGGACTTGATGGCCCAGGGGATTGGGGCGCCCAAGTAGTTGCACAAGAACAGTAGAAAGTTGAAGAGGGCGTACACCAACCCGTACATCGTCGCGGGAATGGGATGGAGGGCGCCCACCAACGCCAGCGCGGCGATCATTAAGGTCTCGCGCACATGGTCCGAGACTTGGTCCACCAAAGCTCCGAACTGGCTGCTCTGCCCGTAGGTGCGCGCGAGGGCCCCGTCGAGGCCGTCTAACACCAGCGTCAGGAAGAAGAGCGCCGTAGCAAGGGCGGGTTGTTCTCCCATCAGTAAGACGATGACAATGCCGATGGCCACCTGGCTGAGAGAGACAGCGTTGGGAGGTACATGAAGGGCCGCCAAGAGGCGAACGGCAGGGCTCGTGACGGCGGCGAAAGCTCGTCGGAAGGGAACGAGGAAGCGCCTCTCCACGGAGGAAAAGGAATCTCGCACGGGATCTGTCATGGTGCGAGCCTGGGAATTGTTGCGGAGTCTGTCATTGAAAGGAGCTCACGAGGAGTGGTCGGGTACGGGCAGAGCCTGTCCTGAGCCTGCCGAAGGAGTGCCACGGCCTCCGGAGCCTGCCTTCGAGCGAAGCGAAGGGTCGGCCTGGCAATGACAATGACGGCAATCTCGCAAAGCCCAGGGAGGGGTTTCCCGCTAAAGGGAACCTTCGTAGAAGCGCAATAGCTCATGGTCTACGTATTCTACGGTGAGGAGTCGCTGCTGGTGCGGGAGGAGCTCATCCGCCTCCGTGCAACTCTCGGCGATCCGCAGATGCTCTCCCTCAACACGACCTGGCTCGAGGGCGCCAAGCTGACCTTCCCAGAGTTGAAGGCCGCGGCGGATACGGTGCCGTTCCTGGCAGAGGCCCGATTGGTCTTGGTGGAGGGGTTGCTCTCGCGATTTGAGCCCTTCCGCGATGGGGCGCGCGGCGCGCGGGCCGGGGCTGCTGGCAGACAGGGACGCCGAGATGTTTTGGGGGAGTGGGGCCAGCTCGGGGAGTACTTGCCTCAAACGCCACCGTCTACCCACTTGGTGTTCTTCGACGGTGCTCTCACTGCCCGCAACCCGCTGTTGCCGGTGGTCAAGTCGGTGGCCCAGACCGTGGAACATCGCAAGCTGCGAGGCAACAACCTGGAGGAGTGGGTCCGCCAGCGAGCTGCCGCTAGGGGCGCCGCGATCCTTCCGGCCGCGGCGCGACTGCTGGTGCAGACGGCTGGCGATGATCTCTGGATCCTCACTAACGAACTGGAAAAGCTCTCCATCTATGCCGGGAGCCAGCCCATCGCGGTGCCGGAGGTCCAGGAACTAGTGGCCCAGGCGCGAGAGAGCACTATCTTCGCCCTGATTGACGCGGTGGCGGCGCGGCAACTGGCCCAAGCCCAGCGCTCCCTCCACACGCTCCTTGAAACCGGCGCCGCGCCCGGGTACGTGCTGACGATGCTAGGCCGGGAGTTTCGTATCCTCCTGCTGGCTGTCACGTTGTCGGCAAGGGGAGAGAAAGGGGATGGACTCATGCGGAGGATGGGGCTGGCGTCCCCCTGGGCCCTCCAGCGCACCTTGGAGCGATCGCGTGGCTACAGGGTCGCCTCGCTCAAGACGGCGTTGTCCCGCGTCTTGGAAACGGATGTCGCTATCAAGACCGGGCGGCAAGAGCCCGAGACGGCCCTGGACCTTTTGGTGGCGGACCTGTGCAGGGGGATGCGCGATACGTAATGCGTACTGAGTGATGCGTAATACATGAGAGGAATGGGGAGGCGTGTTACGTATCACGTATCACGTATTCCTAATGACGCATCACGCCTAGCGAAGCTTCGCCTCAAACCGACGAGTCAGCGGCCTGGGAAGGCACCACCCA
>CAZPYZ010000039.1:0-2622 GCA_964590215.1 uncultured Dehalococcoidia bacterium
CCCGACCCAGATGACGTAGTTCCAGATGATCGCCGATCCCTGGGTAGGTGGACTGTGATCGATGCGCGGCGGCTTCGCGCGTATGCCGTTAGGTGGCGGCTGATCTCTTGCAGGGAGGATCGTGACTTTGACCGTATGGGGGCCATGTAGAAATCTTGGGTTTGACTTTCAACACAACAGACCACTATTCTTGCGGCACGGTGGAGGAGGGAGCTACCACGGCGCCATTCGGGCGGCGCTTGCGTGAGCTACAAAAACAGCGGGATGCGGTCGGGATGACCCTGAGCCATACTTCCCCCTAACCACCGCCACATCGAACAAGGTCACGCACCAGCCGCGGGGCGCCCGAAAGGCCTGGCATCCTGCTGCCCCGCTCGCCCCAGAAAGTGGTCAAAGGAACCTGCATGGCCAGAGTCATCGGTCTGCGAGTTGAGGTGGCGTCAGAATAGACCGAATGTTCGGAGCCGTCAAGGGCACCCCACACACACCTTCTCGCCACTTGCGTTACAGTACATATGTGCTATCGGCTCCCCATGACCTGGCGCGCCCGCCACCTGCACCGAGGCCAGGACCACCGCTCCTCCCTGATCGGTGTCGCCCGCCGGGAGTGCTTTCGGTCCGTCTGCGGCCTCCGGGGCCTCCAGTTCAGAGTTCAGGGTTTTTGGTTCCCCGACAACTCCTGGGTTCCGGGAGGAATGGGCGGAACTCAGAACTATGAACCTAGAACTGTGAACAAATTGCCCCCGCATACGCCGTTTGCATTCCCAGTGTCTCCGCCGTATGCTCCCCTAATACGTCCCGCGCCCGGCACAACCTCGCCCTTTCCCTCCGGGAGAGGGCGAGGGCACAGGAGACTCCAAATGAAATCGACCGTCTGGCCTGGCCTGTTCCTCGTCATCGCGGGCACCGCGTGCGCCGCCCCCGCACCGCCTCCTCCAGCCCCCGCCGAGGAGAAACCCGCCTACGGCGGCCAGCTCACCCTGCGGGTTCGCACGGACCCCAGCAGTTGGGACCCGTCCTTCGAAGGGCGGCAGGACGTCCACCTCGCCTACGACAGCCTCCTCGGCTTCGAGAACGGCCCCAACATCGCCTATACGGAGATGGTCCTGCGCCCAGAGCTGGCCGAGCGCTGGGAGGTCTCGCCCGACGCCAGGTCTTTCACCTTCCACCTCCGAAGGGGCGCCAGGTTCGCCAACCTGCCACCTGTCAACGGCCGCGAAGTCACCGCCAACGATGTGAAGTGGAGCATTGAGTACTTCTCCCGCAGCGGCGCCTTCAAGGACGCTAAGCTCGCCAACAGCCGCCTCGGTTTCATGTACGAAGGCATCGACGCCGTCACCGCTTCCGACGCGTACACCGTCCAGGTCTCCTTCAAAGAGCCCTTCGTTCCCTACATCTCCTACGCCGCCTCCGACTGGAACCCCGTGGTACCGAAGGAGATCTACGACCAGGACGGCAGCCTTAGGGACCGCGCCGCAGGCTCGGGCCCCTTCCAGTTAGACCCCGCGGCCTCCCAGAAGGGCACCCGCTGGGTCTGGAAAAAGAACCCGGCCTATTGGGCCGAGGGTAAGCCGTACCTCGACGAGATACGCTGGCTCCCCCTCCCAGAGATCGCGACCGCGATCCCCGCGTTTTCCACCAAGCAGTTGGATGTGATCCAGAACCTTCCCGCCAGCGACTTCAAGAACGCTATGAGCGCCAACCCCTCCGCTCAGTCCTACAAGTTCCTGCAGCCCCAGCCCGCCCAGATGCGCCTCTCCCAGGCCTCGGGCAAGGTGACGACGGACCTCCGGGTGCGTCGAGCCATCAGCATGTCCCTGGACCGGGACGAGATAAACAAGGTCTTCGGGGGGAGTGAGGGCGCGTGGACGCTACCCGCCGCCATGCTCGGCCTCTTCACCGATGCCGAGGTCCACCAGTTGACCAAGCAGGATCTCAACGAGGCCAAGAAGCTCCTCGCCGAGGCCGGCTACCCCGACGGCGTGGCCCTGGAGTTCCCCACCGACAACTCCCGCACCCAGGACGAAATCAGCCTCTTTCAGCTACTGCAGGCCCAGCTCAAGCGGGCGGGCATGAACGTGGACTTGAAGGTCATGGAGGCGACCCAGCACACCGCCAAGCGACGCGCGGGGGACTTCAACCTCGACGTGACCGCCAACATCGGGTCCTTGGAGGCCGACAACGACTCCATCATCTTCGGCGAGTACCATAGCAAGCTCGCCGGCACCAGCAATAACTCCAAGATCAATGACCCCGACCTGGACCGCCTCATCGAGTCTCAGCGCAGAGAACCCAACCCGGAGAAACGCCGGGAGATCATGCGCACCGCCGTCAAGCGAGTCCACGATCAGCACTGGATGCTCGGCCTCATCTACCCGCCCAAATGGGATGTGTACCAGTCTTACGTCAAGAATTACTACCCCCACTTCAGCGACCGCGGCCAGCACATGTTCGCCTGGGTGCAAAAGTGATCCGCCTCTTACCCTGGAGACGCTATCGCGAGGGTTTGTGATTTGTCATTGGGAGATAAAGACAATGAATACGTGTAGCGCGGGGGCTTGCCCGCCCCCCCGCGGGCCACGAGGACCCGCGCTACGGCGTTCCGCCATCGGCACCAAGGTG
>CAZPYZ010000039.1:2722-14338 GCA_964590215.1 uncultured Dehalococcoidia bacterium
TGAGGGTAATGAATACCTGTAGCGCGGGGGCTTGTCCCCCGCCCCCGCGGGCCACAAGGACCCGCGCTACGGCTTTCTGCCCCCGCGCGCCACAAGGACCCGCGCTACCGCTTTCTGCCATCGGCACCAAGGTGTGAGTTCGTCAAAGGAACTGAGGTCCAGGCTGAGGGTAATGTTAAGGTTCCCTCTCCCTCTGGGAGGGGGCTAGAAGCACGGCCGGAAAGCTGGTGACACTGGGGCTGCGCCCCAGACCCCGGCTTCACGCCAGGAACGTTTTGCCCATCTTCCACCCTGGGAGTGCGGCTTTCCGGCCGCACTCCCAGGGTGAGGGCAAGGAGGCCCGCATGAAACCAGCGCCCCCGTTCTCCCTTGTCGCCGTCATCGCCGTCCTCGTCACTGCCTGCGCCGGGCCCGCGCCCGCCCCGCAGCCAACAACCCAGGAGGCGAAGCCGGTCTACGGCGGCACCCTTAACGTCATGATCTCAAACGATCCCCGCGACTGGGACCCGAATGGCGAGGCGAAGGGCAACCCGGGCCAGCGCGGGCTGGCTCAGGCCTACAACAGCCTGCTGGGATACCAGTGGGGCCCGGATATCGCCTTCACCGACATGCGGCTGCGCCCCGAGCTGGCCGAACGCTGGGAGGTCGCGCCGGATGGCAAGACGGTGACCTTCACCCTGCGCAAGGGGGTCAAATACGCCAACGTGCCTCCGGTGAACGGCCGCGACCTCACCGCTGCCGACGTCAAGTGGACCGCGGAGTACTACACCCGCTCCGGTGAGTTCAAGGAGAAGAAGCTCCCCCAAAGCCGGAACGAGTTCATGTACCAGGGGATGGACCGGGTCGAGGCGCCTGACCCCCAGACCGTCCGGTTTTACTTCAAAGAGCCCTTCGCCCCTTTCATCTCTTACGCGGCCTCCGACTGGACCCCGATCCTGGCCCGGGAGATCTACGACCAAGACGGCAGTCACACAGACCGCATCGTGGGCACGGGAGCCTTCCAGCTCGAGGTGTCATCGTCCCAGAAGGGCACCCGCTGGGTCTGGAAGAAAAATCCGGCCTACTGGGAGGAAGGTAAGCCCTACCTGGACGAGATTCGCTGGATCGTGGTCCTCAACGATGCGACCGCTCAGGCGGCCTTTCAGACCAAGCAGATCGACTACATGTACCAGGTCGAGCACAAGGAGTTCCAGGAGCTGATCAAGGCGGCACCCAGCGCGAAGTACTTCAAATGGCTCCAGCCCCACGCCGCCAACCTGCGGCTCTCGGCAGTCCAGGGACAACCGACCACCGACATCCGGGTGCGGCGCGCCGTGAACCTGGCGCTGGACCGGGACGAGATCAACAAGGTGTTCTCCGGCGGTGAGGGAGTCTTTGCCCTTCCGGGGGCCATGATGGGCCTCTTCAGCGAGGCCGAGGTCAAACAGATGACCAGGCATGACCCGGAGGAAGCGAAACGTCTGCTGGCTCAGGCCGGGTATGCCAGCGGCTTGACCCTCGACCTGCCGACCGACGACACCCGTTCCCAGAGCGAGCAGACCCTTTATGCCCTGTTCCAGGCCCAACTCAAGAAGGCCGGCATCAACCTCGACTGGAAGATCATGACCCAGGCGCAGCAGCGGCAAAAGCGCCGGGCCGGCGACTTTGGCCTCGACTCCACCACGGGCCTTTCCCCGCTGGAAGCGGACAACGACTCCATCCTGTACGCGGAGTTCCACAGCAGCCTCAAGGGGTCAACCAATAACTCCCACATCAACGACCCCGAGCTGGACAAGCTGCTGGAAGCCTCTCGCCGGGAGATGAACCCCGAAAAGCGCCGGGAGCTCCTCAGAAGTACCGTCAGGCACATCGTGGACAACGTCCTGTACATTGGCCTGATCTATCCACCCAAGTACGAGGTGTACCAGCCCTATGTGATGAGCATCTACCCGCAGTTCGGCAACAAAGGCGTGTGGGTCTTCTCATGGCTCCAGAAGTAGAGTTGCCAACACCGCCGTGTTCCGGCTATGCTTACCCAACGGCCCGGTACTTAACCCTCCCGTGAGAGTAAGGGGGAAGCCATGGCAATAGAGATTAGAGAACGCCCAGCAGTCGAGGAGAACGGCCACAGCGAGGAGGCCCTCACCGGCCGTGCGATCCGTCCCGAGCACTACCTGGGACGTACCGCCCGTGTGGTGGGCCCCCAGGAGTCCCCTGACCCCCATGACGACCCCCATGCCAAGAACCGTCGGGGCGAGCTGGGCAAGACCGTCCAGAACTACTACTTCAACCGGTTCCTCCAGGACCCGCTGAACCGTATGGGCCACAACGTGGCCAACAACGACCCGAGGAACGTCATGAGCGCGGTCATCAGCCGGGCAGGCCGCGGCGCGGTGAACTCCGAAAAGGTCCCAGTAGTCGACCCGGTGGCGATGACCAAGCATCTCAAAGGTGTGGCCAAAGCCCTCGGTGTGGACGCCATCGGCATCGCCCCCACCCTGCCGGAGTTCGTCTACAAGGGTGGCGCCCGCCGCACCGAGGACGAGCACATGATCACCGCTCGGACCGGTGAGACGCCGGAGAGCATCGCCGAGCGGTATCCCTACGCGGTCTGCTTCCTCTTCGCTTGGGACGACAAGCTGGTCCGAGCCCACCGCTCCTACATCGCCGACGCGAACTACCACTTCAACGGCATGCGCGCCGACATCGCCCAGAATAACCTCGCCGGGTACGTGCGCGAGCTGGGCTATGCGGCGGTTCAGGGAGCCATCAACACGATGCCGATGATGCTGGCTGCGGGGCTGGGAGAACTGGGCCGCAACGGGATGATCATCTCCGAGAAGCACGGCGCCCGCCACCATCCTCGGGTATTTCTCACCGACATGCCCCTGGTCCTGGATAAGCCCATCGACCTGGGGGTTTCCGACTTCTGCGCCATCTGCAAGAAGTGCGCGGTCGCCTGCCCCACCAACAGCATCAGTCACGACGACAAGAAGGTCATCAACGGCGTCGAGAAGTGGGCTATCAACTGGAAGACCTGCTACTCCATCCGGCCTCACGCGATGAAGCATTGGCTGAACTGTTTCACCTGCATTGCGGCCTGCCCCTGGACCAAGCCGAACACCTGGTGGCGCACGCTGACGGTGACCGCGCTCAGGACCACGCCCGTCCGTCTGCGGCCGCTGCTGATCCGGCCCCTTATCGCCTTGGATAACGCCATCTGGGGCGAGCTGCCCCGCAAGCGGGTGACCTGGCTCGGCTACGACACGGCGCGGGGCGGGGACGAGCTCGGGTGCACCGTGGCCGGTTGTTCCTGTCACCAGAAGGAGCAGCTCCCCAACGTCGGGCAGTACTTCCCCCTGAAGGAAAACGCCCGCCGGTTCCACAAGGTGTAGGCGCCCGACCACCTGTCATTGGAGATGTGTTCGTAGCGGGGGCTTCGGCCCGCTTGTACGGCGGGGGGCCAGTCCCCCGCCTGTATGTCCTTCTGAGTGCAGCGAAGAATCTGGATGGGAGGACGTTGGGGGTGAAGTGGTGCTAAATCTCGTCAGAAAGCTCTTCGGGCGCGACCCTGAGAAGGACGACCCCTACTGGGACTTCTTCCTCAATCGTCCCTTGGCTGATCCGAAGAACCTCGTGCTCGACGTGATCACCAAGTCGCCGGGTGGCGGCCTGTTCCACCAGAAAATGGACGTCCACGACCCGCTCGCGGTGTCGGGCCATATCGTCCAGCTCACCAAGTTTTTCGGGGCCAGCCTGGTAGGTATCGCTCGAACCGAGCCGGCCCTGGTCCAGCTCGTGGTCCCCGCCGGCCAGTCCGAGGAGGACTTGCCACCCCCAGACCAGATCGCGAACCTGTACCCCCTGACCGTCGTGTCCCTGGCCCACTGGCCCTATGACCCGATAAAACATCGAGGCATGGGCGGACAACTGGGTCGCCAGAAAGTCGCCGCCGCGAACTTCCATCTCCGCAGCTATATCCGAGAGATCGGCTATGAGGCCGTTTTCGGCACGCCAACCTCTCCCGCCCTCGCGGTCAACGCCGGCCTCGGCACCCTCGACGCCAGCGGCCGCCTCGTCACCTCCCAGTTCGGCCGGGACGTCGCCATGGAAACCGTGGTCCTCACGAACCTCCCGATGGTCCCCACGGCCGAGCTTGATGGAAACCCAAAGAAATGACTCTCAAAATGGGGGTGGACCGAATAGCTGACAGCTCACGGCTGACAGCCAGGTAGAAAACTATGCCATACGTCATCGCCGAGCCTTGTGTGGGAACCAAGAACGCCGCTTGCACCGAAGTGTGCCCCGTCGACTGCATCCACAGCACCGACGAAGAGCCGCAGTACTACATCGACCCAGACATTTGCATCGAGTGCGAGCAATGTGTGCTGGTTTGCCCTGTCGAGGCCATCTTCCTCCACACCGACCTGCCTGAGGACTGGCGCCGCTACCAGGAGGTCAACGCCACCTTCTACCTGAAGACCAAGGAAACCCCCAAGGCCCTCCCTATGGTCACCGCGAGGCGCATGGTCGAGGCAGCCCACGCGAAGGCCAGAGAGTTGGGCACTCAGGTAACCGCAGTGGTTACCGACGAAGGCGGGCGAATCATCGCCCTGGGCCGCATGAATGACGCCTGGCCTCTGAGCGTTGATCTCGCCATCAACAAGGCCTTCACTGCGGCGACGGTCCAGCTCCCCACGCACCAGCTCGGCGGCGTCCCCAACGCCAAATGGTTCAAGAGCTTCGTCCTGGCGAATCAGGGCAGGATCATCAACGCCGGGGGGGGGATGCCGATCCTCCAGGGCGTCAACATTGTTGGCGCCGTGGGTGTCCACGGCGGCACCGCCGAGCAAGACCAGCAGTGTTGTCGGGCCGCTGCAACGGTGGCCTGGGGAGATTAGGGCCCGAATATGGCGCAGGCGCCCTCGCCTGCGCGTTCGTGTTCCGCGTAGGGCGGGGGCTCGTCCGGCTCGTCCCCCGCTTTTCGATTCGCGTTAGAATCTACGCCCGTTCCGGGACTGTGCCCGGAACGGGGGCCCTTCGAGCACGTGGGACACGACTCGGACGTGTTGGTACAGGGATTCCCCGCTGACGCAGATTCCCCTGCCCCTACGCCCGCCCGTCCCCATCTAGGCGCTTGCGCCGACAACGACAACATTTTGTCGATACGGCTCCGGCAAGCGCCTAAATCTGACTACATATAAGGGGAATACGCTATGGCAACCCGAAAAAAACACCCAAAAGTAGTCATCGAACTACCGCCACACACCCCAGCATCTCCCGAGGAGATCGCCAGACGGAAAGCCTTGGACAAGGAAGCGGACCGCCTCCGGGAGGCGATCGGCCCCTTCGGGATAGGCGCAACTGCTCTTATCCGAAAGATGCGAGACGCCGGCGAGGAGGTGGACGAGGGGGGGGAATGGCTGAAGTTCCCTCTTACGTCCTCGATGCCACAGTTGGGTCCAAGTGGCATCTGGATGACGAGGCACACATCGATCTAGCCCAGCAGATTCGCCAGGACTTCGCCCAAGATCTTATTCGGCTCATCGCCCCAGACCTCCTCCGCCACGAGGCTGCGGCGTCAATCCTCAAGGCAACCCGCAACCCTCAACGGCCCAGACGTCTCGATCCGACAGATGCCGAGCAAGCGCTCGGGAATTTTCTCTCCCGCCCAATCCTGTACATTGATGCCGCGCCCCTTGTGCCCACCGCGTTCCGCCTCGCTCGAAGGTTCAACTGCTCCTACTACGACGGCGTTTATCTTGCCCTCGCGGGGGCAACAGGCACCCGCCTGCTTCACGCTGACCAGAAACTCCGCCGCGCTCTCGCCCGGTCGCCACTCGCGATCTGGATTGAGGATTATCGATGAGCCGCGTAAACTGCCGGATCGCCTCCTGGAAAGGAGAGCGCCGTAGTTGACTCTGAAGGATCCGTGTCCGAAGGGGGCTGCTCAGGCGGACCGGTCGTTGTTTTGAGTATCACTGGAACATCAAGCCGGCTGCTGGCAGCCACACATGCGAAGGGCCCCACCCTCCCGAGTGCCGCCTGGATCGCTTGACTCGGGCGAGTGTCAGGCCCCGTCGCCTTGACGGTCTTCCAGCTCTCGCAGCAACTCGCGCGGCGTGACCACCCGGGGCGCCGGCTTGCCGGTTTTTTCCGCGTAATCCTGCAACACTTTCTGGAGAATGCCTGGCCTCATCTGCTGGTAGAGCACGGCCTCGGCGACCTCAGACCACGTGGGAGCTCGGCCGGACCACTCCTGCCGGTAGTCAAGAGAATCCTCCCAGGTCTCCCAATAGAAGTTCGGTTCATCGTGCTTCTCGTCTCCTGAGATCTCTACCCCGATGCCATCGAACTTACTGGGCCAAGCCTTATGCTCCATGTACTTGCCGGTTATGAAGCGCAGACGGACCTCAACCGCCTTGTAAGACTCCGGATTCGGGCCGAAGTAATCAACAAACACCGGCTCCCACTCCTCCGGAAGCTCGAAAACGGAACCGTCGTCAAACGGCACAATGAACATTGGCACTCGTTCCATTACCGCGCGTTTTTCCTTCCGCTCGATACGAGGGGCGCACCCTGGCAAGGGCGCCCCCTCAAACGTAGCGAGCTCACACCACCGCCGGCTCTAACGCCTCCTCCCGCTCGAACAGCAACCCCTCTGGCCCCGCGTCCACGAGAACGGTGTCCCCCGCCTGGTAGCGCCCCGCAAGGAGCTCCTTGCTGATGGGGTTCTCCACGAATCGCTGAACGGTCCGGCGCAGCGGGCGGGCGCCGAAGTTGCGGTCGTAGCCCTCCCGGGCCAGCCACGCCTTCGCTTCCTCTGTCAGCCGGATGCCGATGTGGTGCTCCTCAAGCCGGTCCAGCACCGCCTCCACCTGCAGATCGACGATCTCCTTGATCTGCTCCTCTGTCAGCGGGTGGAAGATGATGATCTCGTCTATCCGGTTCAGGAACTCCGGGCGGAAGGCCTGCTTCAGCGCTGTTTCGATGGAGGCCCGCAACCGCCGCTCCTCATCCCGGTTCTCCCGGCTTCGCGCGAAGCCGATGGCCTCCCGCTGCAGCTCCCCGGTTCCCAGGTTGCTGGTCATGATGACCACCGTGTTCCGGAAGTCCACGGTCCGCCCGTGGCCGTCCGTCAACCGCCCATCCTCAAGGATCTGCAGCAGCACATTGAACACGTCCGGGTGGGCCTTCTCGATCTCGTCGAAGAGGATTACCCGGTAGGGCCGGCGCCGGACCGCCTCGGTCAACTGGCCGCCTTCCTCGTAGCCGATGTAGCCGGGAGGCGCCCCGATGAGGCGGGCGACGGTGTGCTTCTCCATGTACTCCGACATGTCGATGCGCACCATGGCGTCCTCGTTGTCGAACAAGTACTCCGCCAGGGCACGAGCGAGCTCAGTCTTCCCTACCCCCGTGGGCCCGAGAAAGATGAAGCTGCCGATGGGCCGCTTCGGGTCCTTCAAGCCGGCACGGGCGCGGCGGATGGCATCGGCGACGGCGACCACGGCCTCTTCCTGACCGATGATCCGCTCGTGGATCCGCTCCTCCATGTGGAGCAGCTTCTGACCTTCGCCTTCCAGCATCCGGGCCACGGGCACGCCTGTCCATTGGGCCACCAGCCGGGCGATGTCCTCCTGATCGATGACGAAGTCGATGTGGCGCTCCTGCTGCCATCGCTCCTTGGCGGAGGAGTAGTCCGCCTCCAGAGCCAGGCGCTGCGCCTTGATGCGAGCGGCATGCTCATATTCCTCTCGCTGGGCCGCGGCCTCCTCCTCATCCGTGAGGCGCTTGATCTCCTGCTCGTTTCCCTTCAGGTCCGCTGGCAGGTCCTCTGCGTCGATGCGAAGCATGGCCGCGGCCTCGTCTATCAAGTCGATGGCCTTGTCCGGCAGGTGCCGGTCGGCGATGTAGCGTGCGCTCAAGTGGACCGCCGCCTCCAGCGCGGTGTCCTCGTACTTCACCTTGTGATGGGCCTCATAGCGAGGGCGTACCCCGCGCACCATCTCGACCGCCATCTCCTCGCTGGGCTCTTCCACCCACACGGGCTGGAACCGCCGTTCCAAGGCCGGGTCCCGCTCGATGCGCTCCCGGTACTCGTCGGGCGTGGTCGCACCGACGCACTGCAGCTCACCCCTCGCCAGGGCGGGCTTCAGCATGTGGCTCGCGTCGATGGCCCCTTCGGCCGCGCCGGCGCCGACGACAGTGTGGAGCTCATCGATGAACAGGATGATCTCCCCCTGCGCCCGCTTGATCTCATCCATGACCGCCTTGAGCCGCTCCTCGAACTCACCTCGAAACTTGCTACCGGCCACCAGCGCGCCCATGTCCAGGGCAATAACCTTCCGGTTGCGCAGCATCTCGGGTACATCGCCGGCCACGATCTTCTGGGCTAACCCCTCCGCGATAGCGGTCTTGCCCACGCCGGCCTCGCCGACGATGACGGGATTGTTCTTGGTGCGACGGGTCAGGATCTGCATTACCCGGCGAACCTCATTGTCACGCCCGATGACGGGGTCCAGCTTTCCGTTGCGCGCGAGCTCCGTGAGGTCGGTGCTGTACTTTTCCAAAGCCCGGTACTTGCTTTCCGCCCGTTGATCGGTGGCTCTGGCGCCGCCACGGAGATCCTTCAGCGCCCCGTACAGCTTCTCGGGAGTGACGCCGAACTCCTTCAGCACCTGTGCCGACTGGCCCCCTCGCTCGCCCGCCAGGGCGATGAAGAGGTGCTCGGTCCCGATGTACTCGTCCTCCAGGCGCTGGGTCTCCTGATCGGCGGCCTGAAACAGCGTTGCGATCCGGGGCGTCGCATAGACCTGACCCGACTGATACCCCACTTTGGGCGCCGCTTCGAGGAGAGACTCAACCCGCCTGGCCACCAGGCCAGGATCGACGCCCAGCTTCCGGAGGATCTCTCCCGCCAGGCTGTCCCGCTGCTCCAGCAAGGCGAGGAACACGTGTTCCACGTCCCACTGGCTGTGTTGATAGCGGCGCATCAGGTCCTGCGAGGCTGCGATGACCTCTTGCGCCGATTCCGTAAATCTATCTGGTCTCATTGCCATTTGGTTTCACCTTGAGAAATCGGTTCTGTAACTCTTCAAAGTGGTGATCATGGGGCTCCTTCACCCAGCAGAGGAAGGTCAGCCCGCTCTTGTTGTCGTAAGCGACCGTCGTTTTCTCCTCCAACCAGTCTTCATCCGGATCCCAGAACCGTGGGCGGCGGCGGCTCTCCGAATACCACACACATGAGGTCCTTTGCACCTCGATGGAGACCCCCGTCCGGTCCCATGAGGCCCAGCTCATGTCCTGGGCGAACTCTCGGGCCTTCTCCGCGAGCCGGCGCTCACCTCGTATCCAGAGGTACCCATCCGCGCCGAGGTCGAACTCCCATGCGTTGGGGATGAGCAGGCCTGCCCTTCGCCACCCTGCCGCCGTCTCCAGGGCCACATACTCCACCTGCAGCGTCGGGAACTTCTCACGCACAGCCCGAGTGAGCCGATCTGCCTCTCGCCGCACTACCGGTGGTTTCGCCGGCGGTATCATTGCTGCCACTCCTTTGCTGCCATCACCACCCGCTCAGCAAAGCCCAACGCCTCGAGGGCCCGCTCTCGGGAGGTCTTGGCGAGCTCGTAATCCGCCAGGTTCCTCCATTCCCACAGGCGCTCCAGTGAGCCGTGCAGATCGCGCCTGCCCCGCAACACGCCCGCCGCGCGCAGCCCGGTATACCGCCGGTTCCATCGGGCCGCCTGCTGCAAACTTCCCCTGTGAGAGTCGACATCTGCCAGTTGTGGCACCACGGCGTTCAGAGCTCCCAGCACAGCATAGTAGGCTCGTGACACCGCGCTTTCGTAGTCCCGATGCCTCAACGCTAACCGACCGGTCCCAAGGAAACGCTCCGCCTTTTCTAGCCACTGGTGCGGCTCCCCCCAGCTTCGAGGCTCACCCACGCGGGAGCCTCTGCGTTAGAGCCTCCCGTAACTTCACAAGCTCCCGCTCCATCTCCTCCCGCTCCCGTTCCAACTGCGTCATCCGGTCCCGCATCCGCAGGATGACCTCGGCCCCCGCCAAATTCACGCCCAGGTCCTCCATCAGCCGCTTGACCTCCCTGATCCGCTGGATGTCCCCGTCGGAGTAGAGCCGGACGTTGCCCCGGGACCGGGAGGGGCTGATGAGGCCGGCTCGCTCGTAGTAACGAAGCGTCTGGACGTGCGTACCCAGGAGCCTGGCCGCCACACTGATGACGTAGCACGGTGCATCCCTTTGCACGGCTGCCTTCCTTACTTCCTCACTTCCTGATTTTCCTTACTTCCTACTTCCTTAACTTCCTAACTTCCTCAATTGTTCGAACAACCGCTTTTGTTCGTCGCTAAGCTTGGCAGGCAAGACGACCTTGACCTTAGCGTAGAGATCGCCCCGTTTGCTGGTGTCATTCAGCTTCGGCATCCCCAGGCCTCCCAACCGGATGACCTGCCCGTTCTGGGTCTCTGGGGGCACCTTGAGAGCGATCTTGCCCTTCAGGGTCGCCAGCTCGACTTCGCCGCCCAGGATCGCAGCCGTCAGCGACACGGGAACTTCCACCTGGAGATCGTCACCCTTCCGCTCGAACCGGGCGTGGGGCAGGACCGTCACCACCACAAAGAGATCGCCCTTCCCCCCTTCAGCAAACCCCGCCTGGCCCTCGCCCGCGACCCGGACCCGCGAGCCCGTGGTCACACCGGGTGGGATCTTTACCTCGAGCCGGCGGAGGCTCGCGGTGACGCCAGCGCCCTGGCAACTGAGACACCGCTGTCCTGCTATCTGCCCGTTGCCCTGGCACTGGGGGCAGGGCGCTTCACCGGTGATCTGGACCGTTCTGCTTGTACCCTGAAAGGCTTCCTCCAGGCTGATCTCGGCCTTGTACTCAATGTCCTGGCCGCGCCGTGGGGCCCGCCGGCCGCGGCCGCCACCTCCTCCTCCGAAGATGCCACCCAGCAGGTCGTCCAAGTCCAGGTCGACCCCCACGTTGCCGAAGCCGCCAAAGCCCCCGAAGGGCCCGCCGCCAGAGCGTGCGCCGGGCCGGCCCCCCCGTGCCCAGGCGCCGGCGAACTGCTCGGCGTGCTCCCAGTTCTCCCCGTACGCGTCGTACTTCTTGCGCTTCGCCGGATCGGACAGTACCTCGTAGGCCGCGTTGATCTCCTTGAAGCGCGCCTCGGCCTCTTTGTTACCGGGGTTGACGTCGGGATGATATTTGCGCGCGAGCTTTCGGTACGCCTGCTTGATCTCTTTCTCCGAGGCGCCCCGGCTCACCCCCAGAATGGCGTAATAGTCTTTGCCAGCCATGCCTCCACTATAGGACTTGATAACATCATTGTCAAGGTAGTTGAACGGTTCGTATCAGTTGGCTGTAGGCTGGGAGCATGGCGCGTAACTCGGCACCGTATTGCACGCTTGGTGTACCCTTCGACGTATAAGTCCAACCTCCGAGGACCAAAGCCCAACGTGCAAGGAGACAAACATGCCCAACATGTCCATGGTTATGCCGGCTCGCTTCTTGACCGTGACGGTTCTGCTCCTGCTCATGTCCTCATCTGCAGGCAGCTGGCTGGGCACGGCCCAGGCGGCGCCCCTGGCCGGCGCCGGCATTGTGACCATCGCCCTCGG
>CAZPYZ010000040.1:0-14332 GCA_964590215.1 uncultured Dehalococcoidia bacterium
TTCCTGATTGCCTCACTTCCTGAGGCCAGGGCCCGTTCGGCGGCGGCAAGATAGGCTAGCGCATCGCCGTTGTCGGGGTCCAGGGCGAGGACGCGGCGTACCGCGGAGCGCGTGGCATCCCAATCTTCCCGGTCGACGGCTGCCTCCGCCTCGTCCAGCAGACGCTCTATCTGCCGCTGCATCCGTTCGCTTACCATGGGCCGTCCTCGTGGCTGGCTTGAACGGGGCGATCCTATGCCGTCTCAGGGAGAGGTGTCAAAGATCACCGCCTCTCGCGGGCGGTGGTGGTAGACGTACTGGATTGTGAACTGGGTCCAGCGCGAGGTGGAGGTATACCGGCGTACCGACGCCGAATTGCGGTTGGCTAGCACCCTCGGAGAAGGTGATACGCTGACGTCCTCGCTGCTGCCGGGCTTCTCCTGTGCCGTCTCTTTGTTGTTCGTGGGGCTACCCCAGGTGTAGCCTCCCCCTGGAGGGCCGCCGATGCCGTTGCCGGCTGCCCCCTCTAGCGGCGCGTAATTATCATCCGTCCCTCTTCCACCGCCAGCGATTCTATGCCTTCAGGCAAGGTGTTCCCGCGAAGCCCGGAGAGCCCGGCCAGCTGCACCGCGCGCTCCGCTATCTCCTGGGCCACGGCTGGTGGGACCGGGATGCTGCCGGCTCTCGCGCTTTCGATCTCCAGGTCAAGCCGGCCTTGCCGGGCTTCCAAGCGCACGACTGCCTGAATCTCGGCCTCCCTGCCCGCTACCTGGGTGATCCCGCGGACGTCCAAGCGCCCGCCTCCCCGCAACCGGACCTGAGGCTCGCGGATGGGCAATAGGTCCGGATGCTCCTGAAGGTGCTGATGAAGCTGGCGGTTCAGCTGCGTCTCAGTCAGCACTATCTGCCGGTCGTGTCCTTCACCGACCGCGTCTCGGGCCATGTCCTCCGCCAAGCCGGAGATGGGGGTGCCGGATGGCTGGGGTGTTTCGTGCGCTCCCGGTCGCGCTTGGGTGAGGAGGAGGGGCACCGCCATTATCACGGCTATCATGGCAAGACCGGCCAAGGTTCTGCGAGGCATGTTCTGTAAACGCCTCCCCCCGAGTTGTGGGCCCGCCCGCCCGCTCCTCCGACCGGGCTCAGGACAGGCCTCGTAAGCTCCGCGGCTATTCATCCCCACCCTAGCTGCCCTTTCATCCGGGGGCGTATCCGAAGGCGAAGTGCACCACGAGTTTCTCCCCGGCTCCGCGTACTCTGCAACCGTTGGGACGGGAGACGGACCGACTGTCCCACAGCGGGCGCGCAGATCCTCCTAGCCATGCTGGCTGGTCCCTTCGGTGGCGGCCTTGCGTCGAAGGCGGGCCTCGATAGCTGGGGTCAGATCGTACCCGGAGATGGCCTTGTTGTCCTTGTCCACCAGCGCTCCGTCCCGGAGGGAGACGTTCCCCTCGCTGAAGGCCCGGATCGTTTCGAGAATGAGGGGCACCTCTCGACGGACGCCCTCTTCCCGGATGTGCTGGAAAAGGGGCTCGGCTGCCTCTTTCCAGAGGGGCTCGAATTCGGGGCCTTGAATGGGGAAGGTGTAATAAGTCACGATGGGTCCTAAGTCGAGGTCAGGGGTGACCAAGTGCATGTAGGCGCCCGCGACGGGGGCGCGGTCTTCGATAAGCTTCCAGATGACCTGCTGCCAGGCGCCGATGGGACCACCCGGCGGCGCGGGGTGGAGATTGACGGCCGGGAACCGCTGGCACAATGGCGGGGTCATTACGAGCATGTAGCCGGCCAGCACCACGAGTTGAGGATGGAACCCCTCCAGGCGCCGGAGCACCTCCTGATCGTAGGCTTCGCGCCAGGGAGCGAAGGTCTTTCCGTCGTAGCCGGGTCCCTTCTCGCCGCGCATGTTCCGCAGGCGGGTAGAGGAGAGGGTCAAGAGGGGGATCCCGTAGCTCTCCACTTGATCGAGGAAGCGGTCCGTGTCCTCGGCCTCACCCCGTTCCCGATTGCAGAACACGAAGGAGAACCGGACGTTCAGGTCGCCCCGCTGGACGGCATCGTGAGCTTCCTTGAGCAGGAGGCGGGAGGTGGGGCCGCGGGCGGTGGAGAACCATGCGATTTCGTACATTAGCGGCCCACGGTTTTAATGAAGGTCTGCCTCACGCTGAGAGGAGGGTATCCCGCTGGGGCCCATCAGGGTTCCCATGACCTGGCGCCGATCCCGCCTGCCGTGATTGTCGCCGAAAGCACGACCTGAACATAGGTGCTCCGGCTCCTGATCTCAGACCGGTCCCGGGCTCCCCGCCTCGGATGAGTGCGTCCTATCCTGGCACACTCCTAGACTAGAAGCACAGCCTGACACTGGGGCTGCGCCCCAGACCCCAGGTTCACGCAGCGGTAGTTTGCCCCGCCTCCCTCGACTGAGTGCGGCTTTCCGGCCGCACCCCTAGTATACTGACGCGGTCATGGCCGATATTTCCGTTGAGCTAGCACCCAAGCACAAGAGCGGGCTGCGCCTCAAGAACCCGGTGATGGTCGCCTCCGGCACCTTTGGATGGGGAACGGAGTACGCGCCGCTCATGGACATCCAGGGACTGGGCGCCATCTGCACCAAGGGGATCACATGGCGGCCCCGGGTTGGCAACAAGCAACCACGCATCGTGGAGACACCGGCTGGGATGTTGAATTCCATCGGATTGCAGAACCCCGGCGTCCACGGTGTGATCAAGCACAAGGCGCCTGTGTGGGCCCAGTGGGAAGTCCCGGTCATCGCCAACATCGCCGGAGAGAGCTACGACGAGTACTGCCAGCTAGCCGAAGCCCTGGACGGGGTGCCCGGCATCGCCGGATTGGAGCTGAACATCAGTTGCCCCAACGTGGAAAGTGGTCTCGAGTTCGGGTGTGACCCGGATCTGGCCGCCTCGGTTGTCCGCGGCGTGCGGCAGGCCAGCGGCCTGCCGCTTCTGGTGAAGCTCACCCCGAACATGGGTGATGTGCCGGGCCAGGCCGCGGCGGTGGCCGGCGCCGGCGCTGATGCGGTGACGGTCATCAACACGGTACTGGGGATGTTGATCGACCTGCGCCGGCGCCGGCCTGTCATCCCTCGGGGCAGCGCCGGCCTCTCAGGCCCTGCCATCAAGCCCATCGCGCTGCACCTGGTCTACCAGGTAGCGAAGGCGGTGGATGTCCCTATCATCGGGTGCGGCGGCATCTCAAGCCCTCAAGATGCCTTGGAGTTTCTCATGGCGGGGGCAACCGCGGTCCAGGTGGGCACGGCCAATTTCGTGGACCCGCAGACCAGCCTTCGCATCGTTGAGGGCATCGCCTCCTTCTTGGACGGCGAAGGGCACCAGTCCATCGAGAAGCTCGTCGGGTGCGCCCTGGTATAATGCTGGTGTCCCATTCCTCCGGCTTTTCTATCCGCATGCGCTACAACGTTGCTCAGCTCCTTAAAGAGAACGTCGGTTCCACCCGGCGCTATCCGGTGGAGGAAGCGGTGGAGTATCCGGCGGAAGGGTGGGGTGCCGTTCAATCCAAAGGGATGGTCTCGTTCCTCCGTACCCCGCGAGGCGTGCTGGTCCAAGCCCGTGTGGAAATCGAGATCCAGGAGGAGTGCGGCCGTTGCCTGGAGCCGTACCGGCAGCCCTTAGGCGCGGAGATTGAGGAGGAGTTCTTTCCTCGGACAGACGTGAACAGCGGTGCGCCGCTGGAGGTCCCCAAGGACGAAGATCTCTTTACCATCGACGAGAAGCACCTGCTCGATCTCACGGAAGCGCTGCGACAGGCTATCTGGCTGGCGCGGCCGCTCAAGCCGCTGTGCCGGCCGAACTGCGCGGGCCTCTGCCCCTCCTGCGGCAAGAACCTGAACGAGGGCAACTGCCAGTGCGCCCCGGCGCCGGTCGATCCGAGATGGGCGCAGCTTAGTGACTTGTTCTCGGAACAGCGGGCCGGGTAAACGAGGTGCACTGTGGGGGCTCCGACGCTCACCCTCACCCTAGCCCTCTCCCTCAAGGGAGAGGGGATTTTCACGGCGACGGCGGGCCGGGTAAACCGGGCAGTATGGGGCCCCTAACGCTCACCCTAGCCCTCTCCCTCAAGGGAGAGGGGATTTTCACGACACTCCCAGGGAGAGAGGGAACTCTCACTGCATCGAAAAGCTCAAGAGAAGAGATGAGGCCGGTCTATGGGCGCCCTTCCTAAGAGAAAGAACACGGCACGCCGTCGGGGCAACCGGCGCAGCCACGACCGGGCGGTGACTCCGCATCTGGTGCGGTGTTCGCGGTGCCGGTCGCTCCGGCCCTCGCATCACGCCTGCCCCTCGTGCGGGCACTATCACGGCCGTGCCGCCATAGCAGTCCCTGCTACCGACACCGCGTCTCCGGAGGCCTAGCCTGGAAGGCGGTCAACCAGGGTGAACGGCCGCGCTTACCTCTTTCCGGGCCAGGGGTCCCAGGCCGTGGGCATGGGGGCAGACCTTGCGGCGGCGTTTCCTGTTGCGAAGCGGGTCCTGCAGGAGGCCGATGACATCCTCGGGTTTTCTTTGAGCGACCTCTGTTTCACGGGCCCGGAGGGGGAACTGCGGCGGACGGTCAATACCCAGCCCGCGGTCTTCGCGGTGAGCTGGGCTTGCTTGGAAGCGGCCGCCAGTGCAGGCGTTTTGGATCCGGCAGTGCCGCCGCAGCTCGTCGCGGGCCATAGTCTCGGCGAGTATACGGCGGTGGTCGCTTCGGGTTGCCTCACCTTTCAGCAGGGTCTCCTACTGGTCCGAGAGCGGGCCCGGCTGATGGAAGAGGCCGGGCAACGGGAGCATGGTACCATGGCTGCCATCATGGGCATGGAACAAGGGGCTGTGGAACAGGTCTGCGCGGAGGCGGGCGTCGAGATCGCGAACCTGAATGCCCCGGATCAAATCGCCATTAGTGGCGAGGTCACCGCGTTGGAGGGCGCCATGGAGCTGGCGAGAGCCCGAGGCGCCCGGCGGGTGATCCCACTGCCGGTGGGGGGAGCGTTTCACTCCCGACTCATGCGCCCCGCGGCCGACGGGATGGCGGCAGCGCTCCGAGAGATGGGGTTCCAGGAACCCCGCATTCCTATTGTGGCGAACGCTTCTGCACAACCCCTGACCACAGGGGCAGAGGTCCGAGCCGAGTTGGAGCGTCAGCTATGCGCCCCGGTGCTGTGGCAAACCTCCGTCGAGTACATGAGCACTCACGGAGTCACAGAGTTCATTGAGATCGGGCCCGGCAAGGTGCTCACCGGCCTGGTGAAGCGGGTGCTCCCGGATGCGGTCACCGTGAATCTGGGCGACGCCGCGTCTCTGGCGAGGTAGCGGTGGCAAGCCCCCGCCAACGGGCCCGTTCCGTTGCGCTCCAAGCGCTGTACGAGGCCGATGTTTCCGGCCACCCTGCCTGCGCCGCTGCGAAGCGATTGCTGGAGGAGACCAGGTTGAGCGATACGGCTCGCGAGCTCGCGGCTCACTTGGTGAAAGTGGTTATCAACAACCTGCCTGGCATAGACGAGATCATTCAAGGGTCCGCGCCCCTTTGGCCCTTGGCACAGGTATCCCCGGTAGATCGAAATGTGTTAAGGCTTGCAGTGGGCGAATTGTTGTTTCCCCCGGTCGACCCCGCCCCGCTTAAGGCGGTCATCAATGAAGCGGTGGACCTCGCGAAGCAGTACGGAAGCGAAGGATCCGCCCGCTTCGTCAATGGCGTGCTCGGCACGGTTGCGGGGCAGTTGGGTAACCTTCGAGTGGCCCAGGAGCAGCGGGGCAACGGCGCCCAGGATAAGGGGAGCGGGGAGCCGCGGGATGGGGCCGGTGGCGACGCTCAAGAGGGAGAGGTGGTTGGCTCAGCTAGATCACGTCTGGGGCGATCACCAAAGACATCGCGTAGGAGGTAGTGGCTTGACCACAGTCTTTGATCGAGTGAAGAAAATCATCATTGAGCAGCTCGGGGTGGACGAGAACGAGGTGGTGCCCAACGCCTCCTTCACCGAAGACCTAAACGCCGATTCCCTGGACCTGGTGGAACTCATCATGTCCATGGAAGAAGAGTTCAGCTCCGAGGGGAAAACCATCGAGATCTCGGACGAGGACGCGGAGAAGATCGTCACGGTCCAGGACGCGGTGGACTACATCCGGGATCTGGGTATCGAGGACGACTAACTAGCCGGCGGCTGCGACGATGTAGCTGGCGGGTTAACGTTAACGCAAATTCTGTTCACGTTGTGCGTAGTGCGTAGGGAGTGGTGAGTAGGTGGGAGAGGTCCCCACTCACGACGCACCACGCACTAACGTCCAGCGAGGCTTTCAGGTTTACCTGACTAGGTACTCACTTCCTCTCCGAAACAGGCCGCGCCGTGAGGTAGGCGCATCCTAGCAAGACGATCAATGCCAGGGCGAGGGCAACGGCAATAGACGCTCCGGCGCCGGGCGACACCGCTCCCGGGGCATGGCCTGTCCATCCCGTTGCCTGTTCCACGATCTGCCGTACCAGGATGAGCAGGGTGCCGATACCGCTCACCAGCAGGACGATGACCGCCACCAGGGCCAGGGGGATAGCGAAGGGGACAAGGAACCCACGCAATCCGGCAGGCCCTGTCGTCGGAGGGGCCGAGCGCAAGATAGCGAGGGCGACACCCAGGACGACCACGCTGGCCACCCACATGGGTAGAACGAACTCGGGAACGGCTTCCAAAGCACTACCTCCTTTTCTGAGCTACGAGCTACGAGCTACGAGCTACGAGCTACGAGCTACGAGCTACGAGATCAGTCCCAAGATTTTTCCACCTCGGCTTCTTCCTGGTTGTACCAGATGAAGAAGATGCCGATGGCAAGGCTCCAGAGGATGACCCCGCCTACGATTTTCATGATGAGCCCGCCCATCTGCTGGTCGGCCAGAGGGGACAGGTCCAAGACCCTGGGCGCGTGGGCGTAGGTCTCGTAGATGACCAGTTCAGAGAAGGTGATGATGGACGCCAAGATCGCGGGGACCAGGGATTGGATAAAGAGATAGAGCATCTGGGCGGGATAACTGAGACGGGGTACCTCGGGCAGAGGCCCGAGCACCGGCCACCACATCATGAGGGCGGCAACCACGTAGGTGAAGTGGTTCAGGATATGGATGTTGTGGTCCCGCAGGGTCGCCTCATAAAGGACTGGGACGTGCCACAGGGCGAGCACTCCGTTGAAGGCAGCGATGGCGACTATTGGTGAGGCGAGGAGCCGGAAGACGGGCAACACCCCTCGCATGGTCAACAGCGGCCGGATAAGCCAGGCGGGGGTGCCAAGCATGAAGAGGGGAGGAGCGACCATCGTCAATAGCAGGTGCTGCACCATGTGGGCACTGAACAGGTAGCGCTCGCTCAGCTCGTGAAGCGGTGTCCCCTCGGCTAGGTAGACGATGAACAGCCCCGAGAAGAAGAAGCCAGCCTGTCGGGGCTCCACAGGGTGAAGCCAGCGCGGCGCCGGCTGAAGGCGGCTGAGCCCGAAGAGGTAGAGCCCCCCTACCAGCAGCAGCAGCCCCAAGACGTCTGGGTGCAGGTGCCAGTCCATCGGGGTCGAGGGTCCAAAGTCCAACGTCTAACGTCTAGCCAGGTGAACCTGAAAGCCCCGCTCGACGTAGTGCGTGGTGCGTCGTGAGTAGGGAACGGCTCCCACCTACGCACCACTCCCTACGCACCACTCACAACGTGAACACAATTTGCGTTAACCCGCCAGCTAGCGCCTAAGATGGTCGGCTTAGTGGCCCAGCCAGGAACCTAAGCGGGTGGCAGTTCCCCGACGAGGCCCGGGGAGATGAAGAGGAACAGCAGGGCGACCAGCACTGAACCTGCCAGAAGCAGGCCACCAACGAAGATCGCGGAGAAGATGCGGTTGTCGAAGCGCAGGTGCATATACCACATCACCACCAGGGAGAACTTCAGGGCCGATAGCACCAGGAGGGTGGGGACCAAGGCACCCGCCATCGCCGGCACGTAGTAGACCGCCACCTCGACGGCGGTGATGACGCTAAGGATGACCGCGATCTGGACGTATCGGAGGGGGCCCGGGTGGGCGTGCTCTCCGGTGTGGGGGCCGGTCGAGTGCTGTGTGGTCATAGGCTGTTGCGCTCACCCTAGCCCTCTCCCTGAGGGAGAGGGAAGAAACTAGTGTGGTGGTACCGGAGTCGGGATGAGATAAACGAGGGTAAAGATAACGATCCAAACGATGTCGACGAAGTGCCAATAGAGGCCGGCCAGCTCTACGGTCAGACTCTCTTCAGTGGGGAGTCCTCCCCGCAAAGACACGACCAGGAGGGACAACAGGATCAACACGCCGAAAGCCACGTGGGTCCCGTGGAAGCCGGTGAGGACATAGAAGGTGGTGCCGAACAGGTTCCCGGGGATGGTCAACCCCTCGTGCACAAAGGTGGTGAACTCGTAGAATTGGCCGCCCAGGAACACTGAACCCAACAAGGCGGTGGCCGCCAGCCAGATCCGGAGCCCGTGCCGGTCGTCGCGCTGGATGGACGCGAGAGCCAGCACCATGGTTAACGAGCTCATGAGGAGCACGAAGGCGCTGACGGAGGTGTAGGGGATGTCGAACACATCGCCGGGAAAGGGGGGCCCGCCCTTGCCCCTGTAGATCATGAAGGTGGAGATAAGGGAACCAAAGAATAGGCAATCCGATCCCAGGAAGGCCCACATCAGGATCTTCCGGTGATCGAGGCCGGTGGTGGTCTCGTGCTCTACTGCGGCATGTGCCAATTAGGCCCCCTGCGTGATGCGTGATGTGTGATGCGTGATAGGCGGGATGCGTGATGCGTGAGTGAATGCCGGCACGTATCAGGCATGACGCATTACTCGGCGATGGGCTCTGAGCACCAGGCGTACACGCCCGCCAGCATGATGAGGAGGCCGATGCCGCTGATGGCCATGCCCACGGTCAAGGTTGCAGGCGGGATGAAGGGCCGGATGATGACGCCGTGCAGCAGCAAGCCGCCGAAGAGGAGCATCTGTCCCACCGCCACCATGAGGGGTAGGTAGGAGGGCGAAGGCATGTGGATGTCGTGATGATCGTCCCCATGTCCGCTCCCGTACGCCGGCGGTGGGTGATGGGCTGACGCAGCCCCCGGCCCGTGGCTCAGGGCGGGGTACTTTTGCAACCACCACGCGTCCCGGCCGTGGACCAGCGGGATGGTGGCGAAGTTGTAGTGGGGTGGTGGTGATGGGATGGACCATTCAAGGGTCCGCGCGTCCCAGGGATCGGGGCCGCCAGGGTCACCTTTGCGGAAGGTCACGTAGACGTTGTACAGGAACATCAGGATAGAGATCGCGATGACCACCGAACCCACGGTCTGGAGCATGTTCCAAAAGTCCCAGCCCATACCCTCGGGATAGGTGTAGATGCGGCGCGGCATCCCATTCAGGCCGAGGATGTGCATGGGGGCAAAGGTCAGGTTGAAACCGAGGAACATCGTCCAGAAGTGGAGCTTGCCTATCCCCTCGCTGAGGAGCCGACCGGTGAGCTTCGGCCACCAGTAATAAATGCCGGAAAAGAGCCCGAAGATGGACCCTCCGAAGAGCACATAGTGGAAGTGGGCGACGATGTAGTAGGTATCCTGCTGCTGGTAGTCGGTGGGGGGTGACGCGTGGGTAACGCCGCTCAGGCCGCCGATGATGAACATGGAGATGAAGCCAAGGGAGAAATAGAGGGGCGTCTTCAGGGCGATGGCGCCGCCCCAGAGGGTCGCGATCCAGTTGAAGATCTTCACGCCCGTCGGGACCGCGATGAGCATGGTGGTGATCGCGAACACCGCGTTGGCGACGGGCCCGAGGCCAACGGTGAACATGTGGTGCGCCCAGACGCCCCAGCCCATGAACCCGATGACGATCCCCGAGAGGACCACCACGGGGTACCCGAACAGGGGCTTGCGGGAGAAGGTTGGCAGGACCTCGGAGACCATGCCCATGGCGGGGAGGATGAGGATGTAGACCTCGGGGTGGCCGAAGAGCCAGAACAGGTGCTGCCAGAGCACGGGTTCGCCCCCGACCGCGGGGTTGAAGAAGTTCGCCTTGAAGATCCGGTCGAACATCAGCTCGATGAGCCCGATGGTGATGACCGGGAAGGCGAAGATGAGAAGAAAAGAGGTCACCATGGTCATCCAGGTGAAGAGGGGCATGCGCATGAGGGTCATGCCTGGCGCCCTCAGGTTGATCATGGTGATGATGAAGTTCAGGGCGGCGGCGACGGAGGAGGTGCCAAGGATCAGGAGCCCCAACAACCAGAAGTCGACGCCCGGCCCGGGGTTGTAGGTCACGGAGGTGAGGTTTGAGTAGCCGAACCAGCCGGCGTTGGGTGCGGCTGAGAAGAGCCAGCTCAGGTTCAAGAAGAGGCCGCCGGTGAGGAAGATCCAGTAGCTCAGGGCGTTGAGCCGGGGGAAAGCGACGTCCCGGGCGCCGATCTGGAGGGGCACCACGAAATTGAAAAAGGCGGCGCTCATGGGCATCACCACCAGGAAGATCATCGTGGTCCCGTGCATGGTCAGCAGCTGGTTGAAGGTCTCGGGGTCGATGAGCCTGGCCTCGGGTACCGCCAGCTGGATGCGCATCAGGATCGCTTCGATGCCGCCAATCAGGAAGAACATGAAGGCGCTGACGCCGTAGAGGACGCCTATCTTCTTGTGGTCGACCGTGGCCAGCCAGCCCAGCAACCCCTCGTCGGTTCTGGGCCGAGTTATGAGCCCTGAGATAGTTCCCGTCGTGACGGCCATAACTAGCCTCCCAGGCACGCGATACGGGGTACGAGGTACGAGCCGGAAGCCGTGGGTGACGGCACCTCGTTTCTCATTCCTCGTTCCTCGTTTCTGACAGCTACTTCAAACTCTGGAGATAGACGACCAGCGCCGAGATGTCGGCATCCGAGAGGCGGATCCCGGCCTGTTTGAAACGCTCGGCCATGATATTGCCCGGTTTGACCTCATCTGGGTTGCGGAGCCAGCGGGCCAGGTTGGTGTTCAACGGGTTCCGGTCGGCGTTGTTGTCCAGCATGCCTGCCGCAAGGGTGGAGCGGCCCCCGAAGTGCGTCAGACTGGGTCCCGTCTTGCCGGCCGCGCCGGGAACTCCGTCGATGGTGTGGCAGGCGATGCATTGGTTCGCGGGGTTGGCAAAGACCTGGCGCCCTCGGGCCTCCTCTCCGGTGGGCTCCCCCGGGGCAGTGCGCTGGTCGCGGACCCAGCGGTTGAAGTCATCCCGGGACTGGACCTTCACCCGGAACTTCATGTTAGCGTGCTGGATGCCGCATAGCTCCGCGCACTGGGCGTAGAACTCGCCGGGGCCCTCGGCGGCGCGCAGCCACATCTTTCGCTGACTCCCTGGGATGGCGTCCTGTTTGCCGGCCAGCTTCGGCACCCAGAAGCTGTGGATCACGTCGGCCGACTCCAGGGTCAGGTCCACTGCCTCGCCCACCGGCAGGTGCATCTCATTGGCCGTGACAACGGCTAGGTCCGGATACTGGAACTCCCACCACCACTGGTGGCCGGTGACGGTCACCCGCAGGGCGACGGCGGGCGTGTCTGCCAGGTCGAAGATGGAGGCTACGGTGGGAACGGCGATGGAGGCGAGGACGAGAGTGGGGGCGACGGTCCAGGCCAGCTCCAGGCGGGTGTTGCCATGGACCTGAGCGGGCTCAGGCTGGCCCGGCCGCTGGCGGAAGCGGACGACGATGAAGAGGAGGAGTCCCTCCACCACCACGAACACCCCAACGGCCCACCAGAAGATGGTCCAGAACAGCTCCTGCTGCTTGCGGGCTACGTGGCCCACCGCGGCCAGGGTGTTCTGGGGGTCCTGGGCGCTGCAACCGGCGCCGGCGAAGCCGGCGAGGAGAAGGAGCAACGAGGCTGCGAGAATAACGGACGGGGTTGTTAGGCGCATAGGCGTCATTCCGCGGTGACGGGCAAGGCCGGAAGGGGAGCGGAGTCCTCTGCCCCGCGGCCCGCTGCCCACCGAAGGCGGGCAGTTTGTGCAAAATTTCTCATACGGCCTCAGCAAGTCTAACAAAGTTCAAGGTCCAAAGTCCAAGGTTCAAAGTCGTCGTGAGGAAATGAGGAAGTTAGGAAGGAAGTAAGTCAGGAAGTAAGTAAGTCAGTCAGTCAGTCAGCGGCCGGACAGTGGCGGAGGGGGTTGCATCGGTGGCGGTGTCCACCTTGGACCCTTCGGCAGGCTCAGGGCAAGCCTTGGATGTTGGACCCTTCGACTGCGCTCAGGGCAAGCGTTGGACCTCGGGCCTACGTCCCGCCCCATTGGTCGACGACGAGGGCCAGGAACAGGAGGCCCAGGTAGAGGATGGAGTAGCGGAAGAGTCGCCTGGCCGCGGTCTGGGTGGCCTCGCGCAGCAGGCGGACGGCGTGGTACACGAACACTCCTCCCAGCAACGCCGCCGCGGTCACGTAGAAGACCCCCACCTGGCGGAATACCACCACGGCGAGGGTTAGCCCGACCAGGACGAGGGAGTAGACGACGATCTGCTGCCTTGTCTCGTCCTCGCCGCGGACGTTGGGGAGCATTGGGATGTGGGCTCGCTCGTACTCGCGGCGGATCAGCAGGGCCAGGGCCCAGAAGTGGGGCGGGGTCCAGAAGAAGATGACCGCGAACAAGTACACCGCGAGGAGGCTCACCTCGCCCGTGACCGCGGCCCAGCCGACGAGCGGGGGCACCGCGCCGGCCGCGCCGCCGATGACGATGTTGCTGGGGGTGGAGCGCTTGAGCCAGCAGGTATAGACAAAGACGTAGTAGAGGAGGCCGCAGAGGGAGAGGGCCGCGGCCAGCCAGTTGACCAGGACAGAAAGGACGAGGACGGAGAGCATCGCAAGGGCGAGACCGAACCTCAGGGCTTGCCCCGGCCTTAGGACGCCAGCAACCAGGGGCCGCCTGGCGGTGCGGGCCATCAGGGCATCGATGTCCCGGTCCAGGTAGCAGTTGAAGGTGTTGGCGGCGCCGGCCGAGAGCGCGCCGCCCATCAGGGTCGCGAGCATGAGGGGGATTGGCGGGATGCCCCGGGCGGCAATCATCATCGAAGTGGCCGTAGTGATGAGGAGGAGCACGATGATGCCGGGCTTGGTGAGGCTGAGGTAGGCCGCGACGGTACGGAGCGCGCCCCTCCCAATCGCAGGCGAGGGCGCCTGCCCTACATGCAGGGCTGCGGTGATGACGACGAGGCCTGCCCAGAGGGCCGCAGCAGCTGCCACATGGGCGCCCCGGAGCGTAGCCGGGAATGCCGTATTGACCCCTGCGATGCCTATGGCTAGCTGCAAGGCGGCGGCGGCGCCGGTGCCGAGCACGGCCCAGCGGAGGCCCGGGACCACTGCCCGGGCCGCCCAAGCCCGGCCGAGGAAATAGGCAAGGAGCGCGAGGAACCCAAGGGCGAGGAGACGGTGGACCAGGTGGACTTCCACGAGAGTGCCGGCGCCGATGGGCAGGAGCTGGCCGTTGCAGGCGGGAAACCCGGCGCAGGCCCAGGACGCGCCGGTCGCGCGCACGGTGGAGCCGCTAGCGAGGAGGAGAAAGGCGGCGCCGGTGGTGAAGACCGCCAACCGGCCTGGGAGGCTGGGCTCGCCTGAGAGCGCAGCCATCCCTTCGGCGGAGTTTACCCTGAGCCCAGCCGAAGGGCTCAGGGTAGATCTGGCTGCCGGTCGCCAAGGCTCTCCTTCTCGGGCCGTGGTGGTAGCCGCAACGGCCATCCATACCAGGAGACCGAGGATGGCCATCGCCGTGAGCAGGTGCACCAGCACGATCCAGGGCGGCAGCTCCAGGGCGACGGTTACCGCCCCTAAGGCGATCTGGCCGGCCAGCAGCAAGGGTAGGGCCGTGGCTGCCACAAGGAGGGTGGCCTGGCGCCGGCGGAAGAGCCAGGTGGCCCCGACCACCGCGAGGACCAGCGCCGAATCCAGCGCGGCGACCAGCCTGTGGCTGAACTCCAGCATCGCGGCCGGCTCCGGAGGAGGCACCCACTGACCGTGGCAGCGGGGCCAATCGGGGCACCCCAGCCCCGACCCAGTGACCCTGACCACGGCGCCGAGGACGATAACGAGATAGGTCGCGGCGGCCGCGAGGACCAGAAGGCGCTGGTAGAGCATCGGGCTCTGATTATACAGCGTTGCTGTGCCTATCCCGGTGGCCGTCAGAGGTGCGCGGGGTCATCGCGAGCCCGGCCTGGGTCGTCAACAGCTCGGATGCCCGAACCCGTCCCGGCGGGGCCGGCGTGGCAGTCTGGTCAGGACCGGGCTGCTGCATCCAACGGTTGCCCCGCCCGGATTGCCACCTCGCTCCCCACACCACCACACCGCCATCTTTTTTTAATGCGAGGCTATGGCCCTCTCCA
>CAZPYZ010000041.1:0-14266 GCA_964590215.1 uncultured Dehalococcoidia bacterium
GGATCCCGATGCAGTGGGTCCGCAGCCGGGTTCCCGGCGCGGACGAGCTCATCCGGAAGCTGCTGGTGGACCAGGAGCCCACCTTCCTTCGGGACGACCGCGCCAGGGCGGAGGCCGTGGTGCGGAAAAAGTTCCCCATAGGCCTGGGGATAACCCCCGCCGCCATGAAGGAGTTCCGGGACACGGGCGTTGCCGGTCACGTGAAGTTTCTCGACATCCCGGAGTTGGACTTCATTCTCACCTACACGGTGATCCTCTACAACAAGGCGCCTCATCCCAACGCGGCAAAACTCTTCATCAACTGGTTCCTGACCAAAGAGGGCCAGGCCACCTGGTGCAAGGAGATACCCCAGAACAGCGCCCGCACCGACGTGGAGCCCTTCAACCCCGATGGGGTGGCTACACCCGGCAATCAGTACTACTTCGCCAACCACGAGAGCGAATACGCCAAGCAGACGGAGACCCTGACGTTCATCAGCGGCCTGGTAGGGATCACAAACTGAGAAGGGAGGCCGGGCCGAAGCTCATCGTCCTCCTCTACGAGCAGGAGGCAGCGCTGGCGGAGAGGCGAGCCTGGTGGAGGATGGCGAGCGTAGGGCGGCGCGGCGGTTAGCGTGCTGAAGAAAGGAGCGACTCATGTTACCAGGTGGGTACCGAGTAACCTTGAACGCCCTGGCCCTCGCGCTGGGCCTCGGTTTCCTTGCCATGGCTTGCGCCCCTGCACAGGAGCCGCCGGCCGCCGGGCCGGAGGGCAGCGGCGGGCCGAAGTACGGAGGCCGCCTCAACGTCTGGGTCACCGCCGACCCCACCAGCTGGGACGTCAGCATCTCGGGCGTCTCCAGCGTCAGCGACCGCTGGCGAGCCCGGGCCTACGAAGGGGTGTTGCGGTTCAAGGCCGGCCCCGATGTAGACGCAGGGGCGCTCATCCTGGAGCCGAGCCTGGCGGAGCGCTGGGAGGTCTCTCCCGACGGCAGGACCTACACCTTTCACCTGCGTAAGGGGGTCAACTGGCAGAACGTTCCCCCCGTGGACGGCCGGGAGTTCACCTCTGCCGACGTGAAGTTCTCCTGGGAGTACGCCAGCCGCACAGGAGAGTTCAAGGACAGGAACCTGAAGCGCTCCTTCTTCAGCTGGTTGTTCGAGGGGATGGAGAGCGTGGAGACCCCGGACCGCTCTATGGTGGTGGTGAAGTTCAAGGAGCCCTTCGCGCCCTTCATCAACTACGTGGCCCACAGCAAGAACCCCATGTACGCGCGGGAGGTGTTCGACCGGGAGGGTCACTTCGAGGAGACCCTTATCGGTACCGGCGCCTTCATCCTGGACGGCGAGTCCTCCCAGCGCGGCAGCCGCTGGGTGATGAAGAAGAACCCGGACTACTGGGACCGGGGGAAACCCTACCTGGATGAGCTGCGGGGCCTGGTGCTCCCCGCCGCGGGGACGGCCTTCGCCGCGTTCCAGACCAAGCAGCTGGACCTCCTGGGGGGCGGGGGTGGTGAGATCCGCCACGAGGACGTGAAGCAGATCAAGGCCGACGTCCCCGAGGCGGTGGTGCAGACAGAGCAGAGGGAGGCCCCCAGGCAGGTCTACCTCAACGTGCGCCGGTCCCCCTTCGACAACCTGCTGGTGCGGCGGGCCCTCAACCGGGCCCTGGACCGGGAGGAGTTCTCCAGGGCGCTAACCGCGGGTGAGGGGCTCTGGGGGATATCGGGCGCCTACCCTCACGACCTCTTCACGCAGGATGAGATCCGCCAGCTCCAGCCCTACGACCCGGAGGAGGCCAAGCGGCTGCTGGCCCAGGCCGGTTATCCCACCGGTCTGGACGTGGAGTTCCTCGCTTCCTCGGCCTACGGCAGCAGCTATCTCACCATGGTAGAGCTTATGCAGGCCCAGCTCAGGAAAGTCGGGGTGCGGTTTACCATCAAGACCCTGGACCATGCCGCGTACCTGGCCCAGACCCGGGGCAACACCTACGACCTGACCATCCGCAGCCGGTCGATAATGGGGGACGTGGACTCCTGGCTGTACGCGAACTTCCACCCGGCCGCGGACAGCAATTACGGCGGCGTCAACGATCCGGAGCTGACCCCGCTGATACAGCAGCAGCGGCGGGAGACTGACGCTGCCAAGCGGCGAGAGACCGTCCGCCAGGCCATCAAGATGATCTCAGAGAAAGCGTGGAGCTTGTCCTTGCACTACGAAGTGGACAGCCACCTGTGGCACCCCTACGTGAAGGGCTACGCGCGCAACCTGGGTGTCGACGGCTGGCCTCTCATCGACGTCTGGTTGGAGAAGTAGGGGGGCTACCACGCGGGAAGGGAACCTTGGGGCGGAGGTCTCAAAATGCGAGGTATCTGGTCACTATTCCTGTTCGCAGGCGTGGCGGCCCTTGCGTGCGCACCGCAGGTAGAGGCGCCCGCTCCGCAGGGCACCGACGTACCGCCCAAAGCCGGGGGGGTGCTCAACTCGCGGGAACCCATCTACTTCACGAACCTGGACCCTACCGCGGCGCTGCGGGCTGAGGTTGCCCAGGTAACCACCCGGGCTTTCGATGCCCTGCTGCGCTTCAAGTGGGGGCCTGACGTCGGGTACGACGACCTCATCATCGGGCCCCACCTGGCGGAGCGCTGGGAGGCCTCGGCCGACGCCAGGACCTTCACCTTTCACCTGCGCAAAGGGGTGAAGTTCGCGGACCTGCCCCCGGTGAACGGCAGGGAGCTGACCGCCGAAGACGTCAAGTGGAGCTTTGAGTATATCGCCCGCCTCGGGCCCTTCAAGGACCTGCGGTTGCCCACCGTCAACCAGCTCGCGGCGCTGGTGGAAGGGTTGGAACGGGTGGAGACGCCCGACCGCTACACCGCGGTGGTCCACTTCAAGGAGCCCTTCGTGCCCTTCCTGACCTACGCGGCAACCCCCCAGATGGCGATGATGCCCCGGGAGGTCTTTGACGAGGACGGGAACTTCAACCAGCGCCCCATCGGCACCGGGCCCTGGCAGTGGGATGCCGCGGGTTCTCAGGCGGGCACCCGCATGGTCTACAAGAAGAACCCCAGTTACTGGCAGACGGGCAAACCCTACCTGGACGAGGTGCGCACGCTGGTCATCCCCGATGACGGTTCCTACAAGGCAGCCTTCCAAACCCGGCAGATTGATATCTACCGGAACGCGGAATTCCGCGATGGGGAGGAGTTGCAGGCCAAGGTCCCCGACGCCAAGTTCGTCAAGTGGCTGGGGTGGAACTCCCTGCGCATCTGGTACAACGTGAACGTGCCGCCTCTCAACGACGTGAAGTTCCGCAGGGCCCTGAACCTGGCGGTGGACCGGGAGGAGTTTGTCAGGACCTTCACCGGAGGCCAGGGCGCGTGGTCCATGGGCGGCACCGTCCCGGGCATCTTCACCCAAGAAGAGATCAAGAAGCTGGTGCCCTACAACCCCGACGAAGCCAGGCGCCTCTTGCGGGAAGGGGGCTACACCGCCCCTGTGGAACTGGAGTACCTGTACAGCACCGGCTACGGCGAGGAACTGCTCAGCGAGAGCCAGTTGCTCCAGGCGCAGCTGAAGAAGGTGGGCATCGAGCTCAAGATCGTGACCATCGAGCGGCTCGACGCCGCCAACCGCAGGAGGAACGGCAACTACGTGATGTCGGCCATCAGCACCGGGGCGGCGGTGCTGCCCGAGGCCGACACGTACGTCCACTCCTACTTCCACCCCAGGTCGGCGGCCAATTTCTACCACGTGAACGATCCTACGCTCACGGCCTTTACGGAGGCGCAGCGGCGGGAGACCGACCCCGCCAAGCGCCGGGAGCTGTGGCGCCAGCAGGCGAAGTACATCGTGGACAACGGCTATGCCCTCTGGATCTACCATGCGCCCAACTTCGACCTGTGGCACCCCTACGTGAAGAACTACCATCCCAATACCGGCATCAGAAACCACGCGATGCCCGATACGTGGCTGGACAAATAGCCGTCAGCAAATAGCCGTCAGCCCTCAGCTGTCAGCCCCCTCCCCTCCGGTGGAAGGGCTGACGGCTGACAGCTGAGGGCTGAAAGCTGACCACCTGTGAAAGGAGGAACGGCCATGAAGCGATTCTTGTTACCGGTGGCAGTGGCGGCCGTGGCGCTGGCCTGCGCTCCGGCGGCCGGGCCCGGCCCAACCGGCACGGGCGACGCGGCGCAGCCGAAGCCCGGCGGTACCTTAAACGTCCGGGCTATCGTGGACCCCTTCAACTGGGACGTCCACCTCTCCAGGACCATACCCAACAGCTGGGGCGTGGCCACGGCCTATAGCCGGTTGCTGGCCTGGAAGATGGGCCCGGGGGTGGAGTACACGGAGATGGTGCTGCAGCCGGGGCTGGCGGAGCGGTGGGAGGTCTCGCCCGACGCCCGCAGCTTCACCTTTCACCTCAGGAAGGGGGTGAAGTTCCAGGACCTGCCCCCCGTCCACGGGCGGGAGCTGACCGCCGCCGACGTCAAGTTCAGCGCCGAGTATGCCGGGCGGACCGGGGAGTTCAAGGAGAAGGGCCTGCCTCAGGGGGAGAACGCCTTCATGATTGAAGGGTTGGAGCGCATCGACACCCCCGATAAGTACACTGCGGTGTTCCACTTCAAAGACCCCTTTATCCCCTTCATCAGCTATGGGGCCTCGGACTACCTCCCCCTCATGGCCCGGGAGATCTACGACCAGGAGGGGAGTTTCAAGGAGCGCATCGTGGGCACGGGGCCCTTCATGCTGGACAGCGGGGCCTCCCAAAAGGGCACCCGCTGGGTCTGGAAGAAGCACCCCGGCTACTACGAGGCGGGGATGCCCTACCTGGACGAGATCCGCTGGCTGGTGCTGCCCCAGGAGGCTACCGCCTTCGCCGGGTTCCAGGTCAAGCAGCTGGACCTGCTGCACCAGGGCATAGACTTTCAGGATGCTCAGCAGTTGCAACGCCAGAACCCGGAAGCGGTTTTCTACAAGTACCGCGAGCCCGCGGCCACCGAGCTCTATCTGTCCCAGGTCCCGGCCCGGAACAGCCCCCTGAGAGACGTGCGCCTGCGGCGGGCCCTCTCCCTGGCCATCGACCGGGACGCGATGAACCGGACCCTCTTCGGAGGAGAGGGGGAGTGGGGCGTGCCCGGGGCCATGCCGGGGCTCTTTACCCAGGCAGAGGCGCGGCAGCTCTACCGGCACGACCCGGCCGAGGCGCGCCGGTTGGTGGCGGAGGCAGGCTACGCGGGCGGCGTGACCCTAGAGTGGCCGGTGCCCAATGACGAGAACCCAACCGTGGTCAGCATGATCGAGCTGATCCAAGCCCAGGTGAAGCCGCTGGGCATCGACATCCAGATGAAGGTCTTGGAGCGCACCGACCAGCGGCGGGCCCGCCGCACCTACGCCTTCGACCTGGACCAGGGGGGGACGGGGGGCATCAACGACGACCCCGACTCCCGGCTCTGGGTGCGCTACCACAGCACCTCCGCGCGCAACTATAGCTATGTCCGCGACCCCGAGCTGGACCGCATGCTGCTGGCGAGCCGGGCAGAGGCGGACCCGGAGAAGCGCAAGGGGATCTTGCGGGCCATCTCCCGGCACGTGGTGGAGCACACCTACTACATAGACCTGCTGTATGCGCCGCGCTGGGGCTTCTGGCACCCCTACGTGCAGAACTACCGGCCCCACTTCGGCTCCCGGGTGGACTACGCCTTCGCCTGGCTGGATAGATAGGGGCGGACCTGCGTGTCCGCCCCCCCACCGGGCCGCAGATAGGTGCGCCCCAACCTGCATCGAGAGGAGGTACCCATGAGCCGCCGATCTCCCTGGTTGCCAGCAGTCCTGACTGCCCTCTTCGCCCTTGCATGCGCCGGCGCGCCGCCGGCATCTCCAGCGCCCACGGCAGACGATACGCCCAAAACCGGCGGGATTTTCAGGGCCCCGGTGGACGCCGATCTTCATGATCACGACGTGAGCTACACGGGGACGGCCGATGCGAACCCCTACGTGATCAGGAACGTCTATTCCAGCCTTTTGCGATTCAAGACTGGGCCAGGCATCAAGTACAGCGAGTTAATCGTCGAACCGAGCCTCGCGCAACGGTGGGAGGTGAGCCCGGATGCGGCCACCTACACGTTCCACCTCCGGAAGGGCGTCAAATACACTGACGTGCCTCCGGTGAACGGCCGCGAGCTCACCGCGGCCGACGTCAAGTGGAGCTATGAGTACATCGGCCGGACCGGGGCTTTCAAAGAGGCGAAACTGCCGGCAAGCCGGAACGCCTTCTACTTCGAGGGACTGGACGAGATCCAGACGCCTGACCCCGCCACCGTGGTGGTGAAGTTCCGGGAAGGCTTCGCCCCCTTCCTCAACTACGCGGCCACCACCGACAACCCGATCATGGCACGGGAGATTTACGAACAGGACGGGCACCTGAAGGACCGCATCGCCGGGACGGGCCCCTTCATCCTGGACAGCGCGGCCGGACAGAAAGGCAGTCGCGCGGTCTTGAAGAAGAACCGGAGCTACTTCGAGGAAGGCAAGCCATACCTGGACGAGTACCACCTTCTCATCATCAAAGACGAGTCGCTGCGACAAGCAGCCTTCACGTCCCGTCAGCTGGACCTCTACGTGAGCGGCCGGGACCCCACGGTCACGGAGGAGGTCCGGCGGTCCGTCCCAGGTGCCCAGCCCATCGACTTCGTCAGCTCTCCCAACATCATGGCCCTTAACTTCAAGCGGCCGCCCTTCGACAGCATGAAGGTCCGGCTGGCCGTCTCCCGAGCCATCGACCGGGATGAGGTCGTCAAACTGGTAACCGGCGGCCGTGGCGGGTGGGCCCTGGCCTTCTCCAACATCCGGGACGACCTCTTCACCCAGCAGGAGATCAAGTCCTTCGTCAAGTACGATCCCGAGGAGAGCAGACGGCTGCTGGCAGAGGCGGGTTATCCTCAGGGATTTCAGGCCGAACTGATCTTCGCCGCGGATGACGCGCAACAAAAGGCCGCAGAGCTGGTCCAGGCGCAGCTCAAACGGGTGGGCATCAACCTCATTTTGAAGCCCCTGGAGGCCACAGAGAATACCAGACGGCGACGGGCCGCCGATTGCGACATCTGCTGGCTGGGCGAGGCCCCACGGGTGGACCCGGACGGGCAGCTGTTCAACGGGGCCAGGGCAAGAGGTACCGCGAACTACAACCAGATCACGGACCCCACCGTCGAGGCCATGGTCCTGGCCCAGCGCCGGGAGGGGAACCCGGAGAAACGGACCCAACTGCTGCGGGACGTCATCAGGCACATAAACGAGCACGCCTTCGCCGTCCCTACGTGGCGGTCACAGCTGGCCGCCCTCACCCACCCCTACGTGAAGGGTTACTCCCAGCATGCGGACTATCGCACCCAGGGCGTCATCAGGGAGACCTGGCTGGCCCCATGATCCACCGCCAAATCCGAACCACAGATGGCGGATCGGGGGATTGGTCTTCAGTTGACAGAGGAAAGCGGCTACACAGGAGGTGGAGCGATGAAGCGATTCTGGTTACCGGTAGCGGCGGTGGCAGCAACGGCGCTGGCGTTGGGCTGCGCAACCCCCCAGCCTCCCGGGGAGGGCGCTGCAGACGGCGCTCCCAAGCGAGGCGGCCAGTTGAACATGCGCGTGTCCGTCGACCCCATCGACTGGGACCCGACCTCCCATGGAGGCACCGCAAGGACAGGACAGGCCCAGGGGCATAATAGCCTCCTGGGCTTCAAATCGGGACCCGACATCCAGTTCACGGAGATGGTCGTAGTGCCGCAGCTGGCGGAGCGGTGGGAGGTCTCCCCCGACGCCAGGACCTTCACCTTCTACCTTCGGAAGGGGGTGAAGTTCGCCAACCTTCCCCCGGTGAACGGGAGAGAGCTGACCGCCGCGGACGTGAAGTGGACCGTGGCGTACTACACCCGCACCGGCGAGTTCGCGGACAAGAATCTCCCGGCCGTGGTCCATGCCGGTGTCTTCTACCAGGGGTTCAAGGGGGTGGAAGCGCCCGAAAGGTACACCGTCAGCGTGGAGTTCGAGGAGCCCTTCGTGCCCTTTCTCTCCTACGCGGCTTCGAGCTGGAACCCCATCGTGCCCCGGGAGATCTACGACGCCGACGGACACCTGAAGGACCGGGTCATCGGCACCGGCCCCTACCAGCTGGACCCCGCCGCCTCCCAGCGGGGGACCCGCTGGGTGTGGAAGAAGAACCCCGCCGCGTGGCAGGCGGACCGCACATTCCTGGACGAGATCCGCTGGTTGGTGCTACCCCAGGAAGCCATGGCCTTCGCCGGTTTCCAGACCGGGCAGATCAACTCCCTGACCGGCCTGCCCTACCGCTCCTTCCAGGAGGTGCAGAAGGCGAACCACGAGGCGGTCTTCCTCCGCTACCTGCAGCCCCGGGGTTACAATCTCCATTTCTCCCAAGCCCGGGGCGCCCCCTTGACGGACGTGCGGGTGCGCAGGGCACTGGTTATGGCCATAGACCGGGACGAAATCAACAAGATATCGGCCAGGGGCGAGGGCGAGTGGTCCCCGCCCGGCGCCATGCACGGGCTCTTCACCGAGCCCGAGGTGCGCCAGCTCCTGAAGAGGGACCCGGAACAGGCCAGACGGCTCCTGGCTGAGGCCGGTTACGGCAGCGGTCTTACCCTGGAGTGGCCCTTCAACAACGACCTGTCCCAGGAAGACCTCGCCTGGTTCCAGCTGGTCCAGGCCCAGTGGAGCAGGGTGGGGGTGAGCGCCAACCTGGTCCCCATGGAACTGGTTACCCACCGAGCCAAGCGACGGGCCGGCGACTTCGACGTTGATTTTTCGGTTGCCCTGGGCGCGCTGGAGGGCGACGCTGACTTCATGATGACCGGCTCCTGGCACAGCAAAGGGTCGGTCAACTATAACAAAGTCAAGGACCCGGAGCTGGACAAGCTCCTCGAGGCGCAGCGCCAGGAGGTCGATCCAGAAAAGCGGCGAGAGCGCCAGCGTCAGGCGGTCCGGCGCCTGGTCGACCAGGCGTGGAGCACGGCGGTTATCTACCCACCCAAGTGGGACGTGGTCCAGCCCTACCTGAAGGGCTACTACCCGCGCTTCAGCGCCCACGGGCCCTTCGTGACTGCCTGGCTGGACAAGTAGGGAGGGAGCTATGCCTGTTCCGGATCGCCGGCAAGTCCTGGGCGTTCCCTGAGCCTGTCGACGGGCCGTCGCGCTGTTCTACCAGGCTTCCGGACCTACGCCGACATGGGGTACCAGGTCTGGCAGCCGTACCTGAAGGACTATCATGAGCGATCACGATGGGCACATAGCGAAGCTTGCGTTCCGGTCCATTCCTCGCCATGCTCATTCACCCACGCCGCCTGGTGCTGGCGGCCGCGGTACTGGCGTTGTTGCTGGGCGCCATTCAGGCTGACGTGCTGGAAGACCTCTTTCTCTACTTCCCCGATCGCCGGTTGGACGCCCAGCCGGACGATGTGGGGCTTCGCTTCGAGGAAGTCTCCTTCGCGGCCTCCGACGGTGTCCAACTCCACGGCTGGTTGGTCCCTGGACCGAGGCCCATCACGCTCCTGTGGCTCCACGGGAACGCAGGCAACATCAGCCACCGTGTCCAGCAATTGCGCCTGCTCCATGACCATACGGGAGTCAGCATCCTGCTGCTCGATTACCGGGGCTATGGCCGCTCAGCGGGGAAACCCTCGGAAGAAGGCCTCTACCTGGACGGCGAAGCTGCCGTTGCGTACCTGCGGTCCCGCAAGGACCTGGAGGCACAGCCCTTGGTTCTCTATGGACAGTCCTTGGGGGCCAACGTTGCCGTCGAGGTGGCCCGCCGCACCCTGCCTGAGGGACTGGTGCTGGAAGCCGCCTTCCCCTCCCTCGCCTACATGGCCAGGCTCCACTATCCCTTCGTGCCCGTGTGGCCCTTGCTGGCCGGCAAGTATGATGCTCAGGCAACGATCCAGGAGGTGGCCACCCCGCTGCTGCTACTCCACGGAGAATGGGATAGAATTGTGCCTCTGGACGGAGGCAGAGCGGTGTTCGACGCTGCGGTCGGTCCCAAGGACTTCTACGTCGTCAAGGGAGCCGGCCACAACGATCCCTTCATCGTTGGCGGAGAAGGCTACTTCGGGGCCTTACGGACCTTCCTGGACCGGACCTACGCCGACATGGGGTACCAGGTCTGGCAGCCGCACCTGAAGGACTACCATCCCCACAACGGCCGCGAGTACTGGAACCTGACGGACAGCTGGCTGGACAAATAGAGAGGTGGCTCTGAAGTTCGTTCACTAATCCGCGGCCAGGAATGTCTTGCTGAACGCAGTGAAGCATCTGGAGGGGAGGCAACCCCACCACTAGATTCTTGGCTTCGCTCAGAATGACAGTGGCGGCGAACGTCGGGGACGGGACGGTAAGGAGGAGCGGCCATGAAGCGATTCTGGTTACCGGCGGCAGTGGCCGCGGCGGCCCTGGCCTGCGCGCCCCAGACGCCGGGCCCCGGCGCGGCCGGCGGGGAGCCGCCGCCCCAGGACTTCATCACCGGAGGCGCCTGGGGCCAGGGGCAGGAACCCAAGCGGGGCGGCGTCGCGGTCTTCGCCCACCGGGAGGACCCCCCCTCCGGCTGGGACCCCCTGGTGGGGGGGACCATCAACCTCGGGCAGGTCGCCTCCCCCATGACCGGCGATGGGAATCTGCTGAAGCCCTGCCGGGAGGACGTGGACAAAGTCTGCCTGGGGCTGGCAGAGCGGTGGGAGGCCAGCGCCGACCACAGCCAGTTCGTCTTCAAAATCCGCGACAGCGTCCGCTGGCACGACGGCGTGGGCTTCACCGCCGAGGACGCCAAGTTCTGGCTGGACCTGGCCTACTTCGGGATGACGGTGGGCGACAAGCGGCGGGGCCCCTCCCGCCTGCGGGCCACCATGGGGGACATCAAGGGCACGGAGGTGCTGGAGGGGAACCGGGTGCGGGTCACCCTCAATGGGCCGGAGCCCCTCTGGCCCACCATGCTGGCCCAGCTGAACGTGGGAGTGGTCGCCGGGACCATCTGGCACCCCAAGCACCTGACGATGCCCCTGTTCGAGCAGGGAACCATGAACGTAGCGCCCCAGGACATTGGGTTTGTGGGGCTGGGCCCCTACAAGATGGAGAAGTTCGAGAAGGGGAGCCTCATCTCCGTGCGCCGCTTCGACGGCTACTGGGAGAAGGACGAGAAGGGCCGGCAACTCCCGCACCTGGACGGGGTGGAGTACCCCATCATCCGGGACCCCACGGCTATGGACGCCGCCTTCCGTACCGGCCGCATCGACCTCACGGCCCGGGGGACCGGCCACTACTTCAACGCCGAGCGCTACGAGCCGATGAAAGCCGCCTTGGGCGACAAGGTCTGGTTCGGCCAGATCGAGGGGGCGCTCCACACTCTCACCTTCAACCAGACCCGACCGGGGCCTCTCCAGGACGTCCGGGTGCGCAAGGCCATCCTCCTCTGGTTCGACAAGCAGGCCTTCACCGATGCCATCCACGGGGGGCCGTGCTGCGGTATGCTCCATCCGGGCGTCAGCCCCGAGTCCATCTGGCCCAACCCCGACTGGAAGAGCTGGCCCGGCTTCAACCCCGTCACCCGGCAGAGGGACCGGGACGAAGCGAAACGCTTGATGCGAGAAGCCGGGTACGCCGAGGGGGTGGAGGTCCCCTATATGTGCCGCCGTCAGTGGATAAGCACCGTGTGCGAGTGGGTGGTGGGCGACCTGGCGGGGTTGGGCGTGCGGCTCACCCTGGACCTGGTGGACGACGCGGAGTGGCGCCGCAGGGAGCTGGCGGGGGAGCACTTCATGCAGAACTTCAGCGGCTGGTCCTTCAACGCCTCCATCGGGCCCGAGGTCCACGAGGGCCAGATCGGCAGGGCCAGCCTCCATCCCTCCTCCGTCCTCAAGCACGAAGACCAGAAGATCGACGAGTTCTACCGGCGGCTGAGGGCCGCGTCCGGGAACCTGGACGAGCGGGTCAAGGTGTGGCGCGAGCTGGAGCGCTACCTGGTGCTGGAGCAGGTGTTCGGCGTCCCCGGCTGGGGCGAACTCGCGCTGGTGGCGGGCCGCTCCTACGTGAAGGGCATGCATATCCCCAAGCGCAACCGGGCCAACAACCTGGACATGGCCACGGTGTGGCTGGACAAGTAGCGGTCAGGACTTCGGAGGGGCGTAGGGGATACGCCCCCGTGGCTGCTGCGCCGCCCGTATCTGGGGACGCCCTCGGGGAGGTCCTGGACCCGCGGGTGCGGGCGCGTAGCTTTATTCGGTGGAGCACAGCAGGGATACGGAGGTAACGCACATGTTACAGGCAAGATGGGCGGCAGTTGGAGGCGTGGCAGCGCTGGTGAGCTTGGCCTGCGCCGGGCCCCAGAGGCCGGCCCAGGAGGGCTTCGTCACCGGAGCGCCCCAGGACCAGGAACCCAAGCGGGGCGGGGTCATCCTGGTCGCCCAGATCAGCGACCCCCCCGGGGCGTTTGAGCCGATGCGCACCGCGACCATCCACCTGGGCCAGGTCAGCACCCCCATGACGGGGGACGGGAACCTGCTGAAGCCCTGCCGGGAGGACGTGGACAAGATATGTCCGGCCGTGGCGGAAAGCTGGGAGGCCAATGCTGATTCCACGCAGTACACCTTCAAGATCCGGGACCACATCCTGTGGCACGACGGCACACCCTTCAGCGCGGAGCACGCCAAGTTCTGGCTGGACCTGGCCTGGAACGGCGCCCGCGCGGCAGACAAGGTCCGCGCGCCCGCCTATTTCAAGGGCCAGATGGGGGAGATTAAGGAGGTGGAGGCGCTGACCGGGAACCGCCTGCGGGTGACCCTCCAGGGGCGGGACCCCTTCTGGGTGGCCACCATGACCCACCTGGAGGCGCCCAACAGGGCCGCCGCCATCTGGCACCCCAAGCACCTCATGGAGCCAAGGATCCAGCAGGGCGACGTCAACCTTACCCCCCAGGACACGGGGTTTGTCGGGATCGGCCCCTACAAGATGGAGCGGTACGACAAGGGCAGCGTGGTCCAGCTCCGCCGGTGGGAGAAGTACTGGGACAGGGACGCCAAAGGCCGCCAGCTCCCCTTCCTCGACGGCATCGACTTCCTGTTCACCCCGGACCCCGCCACCATGGACGCGGCCTTCCGCACGGGGCGAATCGACGTGGGCGCCCGCAGCGTGGGCCTCTGGCTGAACGGGTCCCGCTACGAGGCCCTGAAGAACGCCATGGGCGACAAGGCCTGGTTCACCAACATCGAAGGGGCCAAGCACCACCTCTCCTTGAACAGCGCCCGCCCGGGCCCGTTGCAGGACGCCCGGGTGCGCCGGGCCATCCAGCTCTGGATCAACAGGGAGGACTACCGGGACGCCATCCAGGGCGGGCCCTGCTGCGGCGACCCCCACCCGGGCGTGAGCCCCGCCTCCATCTGGCCCAATCCGGACTGGAAGAGCTGGCCGGGGTTCAACCCCGCCACCAGGGAGAGAGACCGGGCGGAGGCGAAGCGTCTCCTGGCCGAAGCGGGCTACCCGAACGGCTTCGACCTGCCCATGCTTACCCGGCGGCCAGCGTGGGTCGACATGTCCGAGTGGGCGGTGGGGGAGCTGGCGCCCCTCGGCATCCGGCTGACCCTGGACTTCGTCGACGACGCCGACCGGGGCAGAAGGGAGCGGGACGGAGAGTACTTCATCAAGAATTTCGGCGGCTGGACCTTCGAGTCCGGAGTGGGGCCGGAGCAGTACCGGACGCGCATGCAGCGCCACAGCGTGAACCCCCTGTCCGAGATGAAGCATGAGGACCCCAAGGTGGAAGAGTACTTCCGGCGCCTGGAGGCCGTGTCCCACGACCTAGACCAGCGGGTGAAGATCTGGCGGGAATTCGAGCGCTACCTGGTGCTGGAGCAGGCCCTCGGCATCCCCACCTTCACCCGCGGCATCGTCATCCCCTACCGCTCCTACGTGAAGGGGGTCTACGTCCCGAAGAGTGGCCATGGCAACAACGTCGACTGGTCGACGGAGTGGCTGGACAAATAGGATCTGCGCAAAGAGGTCATCGCCTTTCGCAAAAGCAGATAGAGGCCACCATGCAACACGGTATCTCTTATGCCGTCCTCGTGCTTGTCCTGACCCTTGCCTGCGCGGCTCCTGCCCAGGCGCCGGGGCAAGACTCCGGCGAGGGGCAGCCGAAGGCGGGCGGCGCACTGGCCATCGCCATCGGCAACGAGCCCTTCAACTTCGACATCACGCTGGTGGGCCGTTCGGGAGGCAACAGCGAGAGTGT